>JAEOUI010000158.1 GCA_016839425.1 Promethearchaeota archaeon | reverse complement strand
TGAAGTGAATGTAATTGCTCCACTCCGATTCGACAGCAACTGAAACGTAATGCCAGAGCTCCACCGTACCTGATTCAATGCCACTATCGAAATAATAACGTGCGTCAAACCAACCAGAGCCTGATGTTTCCTTCAATTGAAGTACTTTTTGGTGTCCTTGAAATGCACTCACGATTTTAGCAATACCCGAGCCGCTCACTTGATCTATCCAAGAAAGATCCTGATTTTCGTTATCACCAACATTGTATCCTTCACCATTATGGCTCCAGTCGTCCCAAGAGTATCCTATTGCGTCATAATAAATTTCGTAACCCGAAGACTTGCCATAACTTTGCAACCAAATCGAATTAATCGAGCCCCTCTCACTTCGAAATTCCAAATTTGAGTCCAATTCTCCGTTGATGTATATATCGTAAGTATAAGTTGAACAATCGAAATCCACGCGCAGGTGATACCATGTGTTAGTCGTAAATGCCCCTAGATTGTGCTCGTTACCTTCTAAATCGTAACACCTGAAATAATCGCTAATGTATAAATAAAACGCCTGACCACTTGAACTATAAAACTGCACATAAGTTGTGCCCGTAGTGGTTTTTCTAAGCCAAAATTCAACGGTACCCTCTTCTTGGGCTTCAAATGTGTTCTTAACCCTGACATATGAAGTGGGTGTAAAGTCAGAAAAGTGAAGTACATTTTCGTGTCCAGCAATATCGCTTACTTGGCAAGTCGCATATGGATTATGAAGTTCTATCTCAAATCCAGCATCCAACAGATCATTCAAGTCGTAGGGATTTAAATTATGTCCTAAGGTGTATCCTTGGCCATTACGGCTCCAATCGTCCCAAGAATATCCAATAGCGTCAATGTAGCAACTCCTGTCTTGTACCTGAGTCACGAATCTCAGACTTGAGACGGATTGGATGTCTGCCTCACCATCAGTCAAAGCATTGTCAGCCAACAACTCTCCATTTACATAGAGGTCAAAGGTATCGGTTAGCACATTAAACACGATCTTGTTGTGATACCACTGGTTTAACTCGAACTCAAAGTAAGTATTAACATTTGAATTACCATCCCGATATACAATCGTTTGCGTGCTGGCGTAATAGTAGTAATACCACCTGGCACCCCAGTTCGGGCCGCTTTTCTGGTTAATCGTGATGTGTTCGCCATTATAGTCCTCAAAAGCGATCCAAAACTCGATGGTACCCGTTTCGGTTTGCGGATCGAACGATGTCCAAACATCTGACCAAGTACCCTTTCCTTCCTTTCGAAGGACCTTGTTGTGTCCTTGAAACTCGTCTACAACTTCAAACTCGGGGTCATTACTGGCACCGCTTAGAAAGCCATTCTGCATTAATTGCACCGTAGAAGGGTATTTGTTGTATCCAAGTGCGTATCCCCTCCCATCGTGGCTCCAATCGTCCCAAGAATACCCAATGGCGTCCACATACGACTCACTATTATAATCTTCCTTGAAACGCATGCAAGTTGGTGCCGTCATGCCGCTCTGAAAATAAACCTGCTTAGGTGCTGCCCCGTTGATCGCGATTGCAACGCTGTTCCCGCTCCAAGTAAATCGGATGTGATTCCATTTCCCGACCACGTTCGTTGCGATCGTGGTGCTAGCAGAAGCATCGTACCAGACATAGGACCCGTAATACTCTACAAGCGATCCTCTGCGCCCTTCGGAGTCCGTGAAGTGAATGTAATTGCTCCACTCCGATTCGACAGCAACTGAAACGTAATGCCAGAGCTCCACCGTACCTGATTCAATGCCACTATCGAAATAATAACGTGCGTCAAACCAACCAGAGCCCGATGTTTCCTTTAATTGAAGTACTCTTTCGTGTCCTTGAAAAACACTCACGATTTTGGCAGTACCCAAACCACCCACATAATCGATTCCAGAAATCTCCGTTCCAGTAGTCCCAATCGAATCGCTTTTAAAATCATAAGTACCGTAATAAATTCTCTCATCTAACCTAATATCTTCAAAACTATATGTACCCAAATATTGCCCTGCTTCTGTTTTGATATCGTTAAAATCGTGCGTGCCGTAATAACCAGATCTTGCATCCTTATAATCGTGCGTGCCATAATATAAATTTGCATTAGTATCAATATCGTTAAAATCATATGTAGCATCATAGTAATCACCGTTAATGTCTTCCCAATCTCCTGGATTAGTAATTCTAATTGGTGGTGTGTCATCACTTGTTTGTAAATCAATATTAATTATTGTAATGGGATTATACAGCATCATTCCACTAGGAAGTATTACAGATAGCATCGCTACTAGAGCAAATATCGCCTTTAATACCCTTATATTTTTTTCTTTTATTTTTTGTTTTTTCATACTTTTTCATCTTTTAATTATATTTTAATTGATAAAATTATATTATTTACCCTATTTAAACCAAAATACTACAAAACTGAATCTATCGATCTTGTATATTGTAATCTTGAGACGCAAATCAATAATCCTTATAATATGATAATAATTTTCTTCGAAATATTTCCGTCTATTAATTTAGTCTCATTTTATGAATTTATCTCATAAAAGAACTCTAAATTTACCTATTTTACAGAATTTTTAAAATTATTAATTAAGTTCTTTACTATCGAAGCAATATAAGCATTCTTGATAATTAGGTTTTTAAAATCAGATTTTTTAAAATCTAACAAGATGATTAAATGTAAGATTGAATTTTAATGCCAAATATTATAAATGGCTCTATCAGATGATATGCTCTTTTGAATAGTTTAATGGCTTTAGACTCAACTATCCTTTCTTACCTCAATTTCTCGTACTTTTATATAAGATTGTATCACGAAGATGTCATATAAGTATTATTCTCTGAAAATAAAAGAAATAATAAAAGAAAAAAAAATAATAATCAATTATTCAAAACCTACTGCTTGACAAGATCGTGTCTTTTCTTAACAGAATACACTATAGCACCTATTGCAATTCCTATAAAAGGCAAGAAGTGAATTCCAAGAGGAATACTTGGATCTAATGGATCAGATTCTAATTCCAGCTTTACATTTTTTACTTGTATATGTTATTCAGATTATCTATAAAATCTATTCGAGTTTGTTCAAAGGCCTTTCTTAGGATTTTCATTATAATATTCCTTCCAGCTAACAATTTCAGGATTGAAAGATCCTTTTCGACAATCTTAAGGCATTGATCGGTAAAATCTAGTTGTTTTACAAGATTTTCGTATGCTTCTTCCTTATTTTTAAAGGCAGCTCGAACTAGACCACCGTAATCTACTATTTCTTCTTCTACTTTCAATAGAATTGTTGCTTCTTTAATTTGCGAAATAAAAGTCTTCTTAACTAGTTCTTTAAGAGCTGGAAAATTCTTATGCCTATTACTACATTGTCTATATACTTGATTTCCTTTTAAGTATTCTTTAAAATTTTCTTGAACAACTTGGTTAAAATGGTCTTCAGAATTATTACCGTTCAAGGCTAGAATTTTTCCACAATCTAAAATAGTATTAATTTGTGCCAATGTCCCCTCTTTTGCGTCGTTGTTTTGCCAATAATTATAAAACGCTTTTATTATGGGTTTGGCGATAAAATCAAAAGCACCAACGGTTAGCTCTTTTTCGATAAGAACATTCCCGTAGTCTAGTCGATTTTCCATTAGACTTATCAATTCTTGCTTAAAAATCTCGTAGTTTCGATCTAAAGAATTCATATTTTTTACCTCGAATATTTTGTTTATAATCATTGATTGTATATAAATTAAAAAAGTAAAATTATTTACATTAGTGTAATTTTATTCACTAATAAAATTTTCACTTTCCTTTCGATAATTTTAACCCCTTCGTCATCCCTTTTTCAAAAAAAATTTATGATACCCTTAAAATCAAATTTCTTTTCTTACTTTTTCAAGTGGTTTCCTGTATCCTTTTGGGATATTGCCCTTGATGTATCCAAAAGGTAAAATGGTCAACAAGAAATCGTCTTCAGACAATCCTAACACTTTTTTTGCTTTCTCCTTGTCCATCGCTCCGATCCAACAGGTACCAATTTGTAAACTCCATGCCATCAAGATCATATTCATTGAGGCTAAAGATGTATCTATCTTGTACCAATTAGGACTTTCTCGCTTCTTTCCAACGATTGCTATGTGAAATGGAGCTTGAACCGAAAACCCTTGACTCTGAGTTGCTGCGATCTCTCTTATGATGTGCTTGTCCTTTATCACGATAAACTCCCATGGTTGCCTGTTTGAAGCGCTTGGAGTCCATCTTCCCGCCTCGATTATCATGCTTATTTCTTCCTCTGAGGGCATTTTTTCTTGAAAAGCTCGAATGCTTCTTCGGTTTTTTATGAGTTCGAGAAAATTTTTTGGTTCAATCATATGAATTATTTTAACATATTTTAATTTAATATTTTCCTTGCAAACGAAATATTAGAGATTGACAAGCAGATTTAGCAAAGAATTGATTAATCTTGTAAAAAATCTATAATAATCTTGTTTAAACGCCTTTTTCTCTCAGCATGGCAATCTGCACGATTAATTGAGGCACCACAAGTTTCTAAAATGCCGTTGATGAGATAAACTTCTAACCCAATTCCCTTGTCTATTGATCCTTCGATATCAAGAGATGGTTTTTTATTTAATCCAAAAATTTCCCTGCCGTTGTCGTTAAATTCGACTCGTAATACCTTTTTGTCATCTTCTATTAGGTGGTAACTTTTGATTTCAATTTCAATGACATCGTTTTCGTTGTTAAAAATGGCGTTTAAGAGAATATTTTCGAAAATTTGAGTTATCAATTCGTTTCCAATAACCTGGTCCTCATCCGACTTGATATCGTAATTGATATGGATTCTTTTTTCAATAGAATGTTTTGTGGCAAGCTCAATTGCGGTATCCAGGCAATGATTGATACTTATTGTATTTGATAGGCTTTTTAAAGGTTTTAAGTTTGGGTATTTCTTTACGATCTTTACCAAATTTGCTCCTTTTATGATTTGTTTTTTACATTCGGTTATTAATGCTTTTTTAGAAGCCAAATCATCTGATTTATCCAATGTAAAAGAAAAAAATTCCAACGAAGACAATAAATTCTGTAAGACATTTTTCATGTCGTGGGCAAACAAATCCTTGTAAAGATTATTGCTCTCAAAAATTTCTCGATACTTTTTTTCGGACAATTTTAATTTCCTTTCTAATTTTTTCTTTGCTGAAATATCCTCGAAAAGGATTTGCAAGTATTTGTTTCCACTAATCGTGATCAAGGATACTTTTGGATTTGCTTTTACGATAGTACCGTCCTTACGATAAAGATTGATAAATATTGACCTTAATTTTTTACCGCTTGCGTAAAGCATCAAGCGTTCTTTAAAAATATTGAGGAATTCGGGATTATATACTGGTATATCTATAAAATTAGAGCCAATAAATTCTTCGCGAGTATATCCTAAAAGTTTTTCGATTGTTGTATTGACATCAATAATGATCCCCTCGAGATCGATGATGATGATTGCGAAAGGGGACAAGTTAAAAAGAGTAAAGTACCACTCTTCTGAAACAATAAGATCTTGTTGAGCTTTTTTTGAATCCGTGGCAAGGTTAGGTAAGGCTATAATTTGCTTGATTGATCCTTTTTCCATATAAGGAATGAAGTAAAGTTCAAGTAATACCGTTCTCTTATAATTTTTAAGTTCATAATAATCAATCCTTTTAACTTGTTCTTGGTCAATCATTCCTTGAATTGTTTTTTCAAAATTTGGTATATTCTTTTCTTTTATCATTTCCTGGAACGATTTCCCAACAACATCATCTTTCTGTCGATTTAAAAGTAAAATTGCTTTTTCGTTAGCGTGTAATATCGTGCCTTTCAAATCAAAGACGATAAATCCTTGTGAAAAATTTTCGAATAAAACCTCATATTTATCTTCTGCGTCTTGATTTGGTCCTGCCATTTTTAACAAGAAATAAATGAGATAAGGTAATTATTTTTTTATCTTTTTATACAATGAATTAATAATGCTTAAAGACTATTTATATTTTTGAAATTTTTGTATAATATAGTTAAAAATAAATACTTATTTCAAATTTATTAAAGCAATTCACGAAATTGACTTAGAAAAATGTTTATTAGATATTCAAGATTTACCGTTATAATATTCAGATTCTATGTTAGGAAAGTATTTCTTTTTTCTCCCCTCTTTATTGAAGATGATGAGTTTTAAATCCATCAGCTTGTTAATGTGATATAAAACAGTCTTGTGATCGATACTTAGACGCTTGGCTATAGCGCTATTCCACAAGCCTGGTTCGTTTTCTATCATTTCAAGGATTTCAAGCGTGAGTCTGCTTTTTTGAAGCTTGAGATCGATATTAGAAATGGGATTTTTTTGATAATATGGAAAATAAACGACATATCGCCCCATGTCTTTTTTTCCAATAATCTTGTATTTATCCAAGATTTCTAAATGCCATACGAGATTTCCAGCTGCAATTTGTGTTTTTCGAAGGAGCTCGTTAAAATGAATTCCTGGTTCTTCTAAAATGATATTAATTATCTCACTTCGATTCTCGTTTTCCAACACGTCTTCTAAAGACAAGCGATGGGGTCCTGGTGATATAGGTACTGTTCTGGTTTTTAAGTATCTTATATAGTCTTTTTTTGTAATAATAATGGCGATCGCTACAATTCCTATTAAAACGCTAAATACGACAATGATAACTATCCCCGTCCAATCTGGGGGGGCTTCGCTTACCTCGTATAATGTAAAAAAATAATCTTCTCCGGCTTTTAAGTCCAATAATTCGCTGTCTAAATGGATATTGGAATCTACTTCCAAATTTTTTTCAGTCGTTTCCAGAAACTCCCAATTATCGCTTGATAGGTCGTAAAACGCTAATTCGTAGCGATTCTGAGAAAGAAGACCATTTTGGCTCGTCTTGATAAAACTAATCGATAGACTACTAATGGACTGGTTTGAAGTAATTTTATAAATGCAATTATAATTATATTTTATTATATTTCTTCCTTGTCTAGGTGGCTCTGGCGTGTGAGAAAATCCAAAGTCTTCCAAATTTGTTTTAGTACAGATTCCTAAATATAAACTATTGCTTGCCTCGATTGAAAGATTGATTTGTCGATTAATGATGTATTGATCGTATTTGATATCAATTTCTAAGGGGGTATTTGTTGTAATGCCCATTGAAATGTTATTATTAAATATGTATGTGGCATTTTCGTTTGCATTTAACCAATCGTGCGTTTCAAAACCATTAATTCGTTCCATTTTAGCAGAAGAAAAGTCGAATAAAAAATTAAATTGAATGATAACGAAAAGAATCAAAAATACGCATAGTAGTCCGAATTTCTTTGCTTTCATTTTACGCTAATCACTATTAGTAAAATAAAAAAAAAATGTTTTTATATTTTTATGTACTTATCTCTTTTTCACATATATGACGATTCCTATAGCGGCGACGATTCCAATTACGATTATTACTCCTGCAACAATATACGGCGTGTAATCTGGAGTCGTTTCAGGGATCAATACCGTCCAAGTCGAGAAGTGGTCCGTAGATGCTACTAAATATCCATCCTTAATTGTAGTTGGAACGGTAACCCATTCTTCCGTGCTCCCGTTGTAGTATGCCCATTTTCCTTCTCGGTTCTGAGCAGTTACCTGGATTCTCAATCTCGCCTGAGTAAAGGTTCCGTTGCATTCCAAGGATACGCAAAATCCTTCTTGATACTGATATCGATTGCGATTTCTCGCCGTGTATGCGTGTCCATTAATTAATCCTAATTCTGCTTCCTCTTCATTACAAGTCATGTTGATTTCGAGTTTTTCCTCGGTCTCAATATCGAGTTCAAAATACTTTGTTCCAATTTGCAGTGCATTACAATACATGTTTAACTGGCAATCCTCTGAACAATTAATAGTTAATTGCGTCCTTTCACGGAATCGAAAAGTAACTCTTTCTCGTGCTTGAAGTTGTGTCTGATAAGAGTCTCCTGTAACCGGTACTGGTGTTGATTCGGGTGCGGCAGCGACGAAATTGAGATTTACTACCGAAAGAAGAACTAATCCCGCTAAGAAACCAAATAATATTATTCTTTTTTTATTCATATTATTCACAATATTCGTGTTTTGTTTATTGAAAAATTCCTTTAAGTATAAGGAATCAATACCCTATAAAAACGATTGAGGAATAATGTTCCCCAATATAATTGAACGAACTAAACAATTCTTTGAGAAAGGAATAATAAAAAATCGCATAATTCCGCATTATTTTTTAGATCTTTGCTATTAGAAAATATTATTAAATATGATCACCATATTATTTTTATTTAACGTTCGAAATACAAATATGTTTAGTATAAACAACTAAAAATGTGATAGAATTGAGTCTCAAAGAAATTACTAAGAATGTATTTACCCGCTATGGATTTACCGAAGACGATATCAATATTTATCTTGTCTATCTTAGAGTGCCAAGAGCCACGATGAGCGAAGTTTATATGACCTTGGAAGAAAAGCACGAATACGAATACACTAAGATTGAAGAAACTACAAATATGCTCGTCGAGAAAGATTTTCTCAAGAGAATTGATGGAATTGAACCTCGATTCGTCCCTCTCGAGCCCTATTTTGAGTTATTTACCAAGGAATCGGAACTCTTTAGAACTGAAATTAGCAAGATTAAAGACGCAATTCTCGCTGATCAATCAAGCCGATTTGAAAAATTAGAATCAATTCAAGATAAGAGCTTGACGGAAGTTGACACGGCCGTTAAACAACAAGTAAACGATTTCTTTCAAGATTCTGACGCAAAAAGCGCCAGTAAAAAAGATAGAATTGATAAAGCGACGAATAGACTTACCACGACTTTAAAAACCCTAGAATCAGACCTTCACTCAAATGTTGAAAAAGACTTTGAAGAACTAAAAACTGATATTGACGAATTAGATACAGCCCTTACGGTTATAAAAGACGCACAAAACACTCAATCCAAGACTTTAGAAGCAAATACTCATAATATACATGATTCGCTCAATACCGAACTTAAAAATATATCGCAAGGATTCGTTTCTGATAACGAAACGGCAATAAATGGAACTAAGACTAATTTGAATAAACTAATTGCTGATTTATTATCCGATTTTGGCAAGCGCGTGAACGATTTAGATGCTGAACTTAAAAAGGATTTGGACGAGCATGTTGAACGCCACAAGGACACGGCTAACGATCTCAAGCCTCGGATGGAACAAATTCTTGAAAAATACTTGGAGCGAATGAATAAAGTAACAGAAGACTTGAAAGATAGGTTTTCTCGCTTGTTAAACGAGCAAAAAGTACATGTTAAAGGCACTAGCGATACCTTACAAACGAACTTAAAAACGACTGTTGATGAAAGGCATCAAACACTCAAGGAACAATGCGTTTCTTTCAAAAACAATTCAAAAACTCTTGTAAACAATCTAATCGAACAAGCAAATCGTTTTTCTGATTTTTCAGAAGACATGGCAGGCAAGGGATTTTTCTGGCTTGGAAAAAAGAAAAAATACAAGGCAAGGCACGAAATAACAATAAGAGACATCATACAAATTGTAGAATCACTACGCCCAAATTTTAACAATATCACTGACGATTATGTTGAAGAAACAAATACAACTACAGAACAGATAAAAACGGATATATCTGCGATAATGACGAAAGAAAACGATTCGCTCGCCAAGGAAACGAACGAACTCGATAAAAAGGCACAAGAAACTATTGATGCTCAACTATCGAGCTTGGCAACCGACTTGGCATCCGAAGTTGATACGACTTTACAAAGTGGCGTGAAAGATTGTTCTGATACTTCGATCAAGCTTAAGGATTCCTTAGAAAAATCGTTGAAAACACATCATTCTCAATACGAAAGTGCAATCAACGGGCATAAGGAAGATACTTTAAGACATTATTCTGAGTTTGACAATACCATAAAGAATAAAAACGCCGATTGGGTTAGAAATGTCGATCAAAAATTCACTGACGCAAAAAGAAATGTCACCACTGAAATTGAAGCACAAATCAATAAATTAAATGAATATAAGGCGAAACACGAGAAACTCATTACCGACAGGCTTGCCAAGATACGATCCGATTTTGATAGCTCCAAGAAAATTACTTCTGAAAAAGTGGATGCTGAGATTTCGCTCTGGAACGGTGAATCTTCTGATATGAATACGAACTTAACAAACATGTTAAATGACCACAAATCCAAATACGAGACAAACGCGTTAACTCTTCAAGAGAGTTTAGCAAACACTACGAAAGATACAATTCAGAATGTAAAGGATGCCATCGCGGACTTTACCTTGCAATTCATGAACTCTATTGACGATGCGAACGAACTTGCGGAAGAAAACGAAAATAAACTCACTGATATTCATCAGGCTTCGGCAAACATTCCTGAATTTTCCAAAGTCACGACCTGGCCCGTTGTTGGACGAGACGCCTTGTTAAATTGCATTAAAGACTCCATATATAGAGTCAAATCGTCCATCATTATTGTAATGCCCGTCGTTGAACCAGACATTTTGCAAGTGATATCTCAATACGCATATCAAAAGAAAGCCGTGAGGTTTCTTGTAACCTCTCACTGGGACATACAAGCTTATGGTGATATTATTAACAAGATGAAAGTATTAGGTAACATCCAATTCAGGCAATTAACAGCGCCAGGAGAATTTTACGCAGTCACGAGAGACGCAGAAGAGGTCATACTAGCGCCATACACGGAAAAAGAAAGCGATTTAGTTGCGATTATTAGCAATCAAGAAGGTTATAGCAAGCTATATTCTCAATTTATCGGTCCCATTTTCTTGGCTAATAGCAGACCTTTAAAATAATTTAAAATTATTTTTATTGATTCTTTTTTATTTATTTTTAAATAATTAATTTTCCCTAATTTTAATTTGTATTTTCTGAACATTATATAAAAAATTTAGAAAAACGAGATAATTTTAAAGAAAAAGTAAAGAAAATAATAAGGAAAATTATTCTATTTCCTTGTAGGATGAGGTTGACGATTTCTTTTTGATTCCAGGGATTGGTTGTAAATCCGAAATGTTATTAGTATCGTCATCGTCCGTGTGAATTCTTTTCAAATCGATATCCGATTCGCCTGGAAGTGCGTTAAGGATTAACCTTGCAGCATTCTTAATATCGTTGCTAGATGTAATGAACCTGCCTACTATTAGGATGTCGGCACCCATTTCAAGTGCAAATCGTGCGGATGGAGGCTCAATTCCCCCGGCAACTGCGATTAAAACCCGATCTCGTCCCGATGCTAATTTTTTATTCTTATAAAATTCCTTTATCTTAGGTACATATTTCCATCTTTCTCTTTGTGCAGCATCGGTTCCCGAAGCTGCAGATTCTGCGTCAATCGCTCTATGTAATATCACGACATCTGGAACTTGTTTTAACGAGCTTAACTTAGCAACCGGATCTTCAACTTCCATTGTATCAACGAACGCATATATTCCCAATCTCTGAGCTTCCAAGATAAACTTGTCTATCGAAGAGGACGATGCCAATCCGCTCGCAACAACAGCATCAGCAGTTGCATCGAAAGCAAAATCGACCTCGAGCTTGCCAACATCAAGCGTTTTTAAGTCAGCAACAATGAACATGTCGGGGGCCATTGCCCTGACCTCTTTAATTGATTCTACACCATATTTTTTTAGAAACGGTGTTCCAACTTCTAGAATTATCCTGTCGCTCTTGGGTAATTGTTTTACTACCTTTTTTTGGTGCTCTACAGAAGGATGATCGAGTGCAACTTGGATGTATGGGGGTCTCCAAAGTCTTGGAACTCTCATACCAGCAACGGGGTGTTTGGCTCTATCCTTATCGTAAAAGATCTTTTCAATTGGAGGATACCCTTCTAAAGCTCTTCTTAACGCTAATTTTGTCGCACCATAGTTATACTGATAGATCTTTCTATAATCATTTGCCGCAGGATGTATGAAAACGCTGGCAATTATGAGCCAATCGTCCAATTTTTTCATGGGTATTACCCCCTCTTCAACACTATCGGCAACGCCTTTAGCTACAGCGGCCTGAGCGGGACCAAAAATCTTGTTTGCGTCTTCCATCTTCGCAACGGTTACCTTCGGAATTATAAGAGTATAAGGCTTAGGTACCAGATTAGGTCGAATACAGGCAAGTAATCCTCCATGTCCTATACTCGGATTGCTAACAGCGTTTGCAAAAGATGTCCCTAAGGCTTCTTTCGATCCAATTAAAAGGTCAATGTGAGCAAGATTTGGAGCTTCTCCAATTAACGCTTCTCCGACAAAAAAATCCATTTTAGTCATCTTCTTAATTTAAATATATATCTATTTTATTATCTAATTTTAGGATAATATAAAAATCTCATTATCTACATGTAATTAAAAAATGATATTAGTTAATAAACTTATTAATTAAAACGATAATTTTGAGGAGAAAAAATCTAATTATTTTAAAATGATGTAAAGATAAGAACTTGAGAGATTATTTGTTGTTTTCATCAGAATTATTATCTGGAATCTGAAACGCATTTTCTATATTTTCGATCTTGTTAATAGCGCTTAATTTATCGTCAGGGATTATAGGGACTTCAAGTTTTAAAGAAGGAATTTCCTCAGAATTTTTGACATATAATTCGATGGCTTGAAGCTTTCTTTCCTTTATGATTA
>JAEOUI010000157.1 GCA_016839425.1 Promethearchaeota archaeon | reverse complement strand
GACGAGCGGGAGAACACGGGAGAGGTTTCGCTGTCGTTGCCGAAGAAGTGAGAAAGCTGGCAGAAGATTCGAAAAACGCCGTATTAGGCACGGGTCAAAAAATTAACGAAATAGTCAGTAAGATACAATCAACTTACGCATCAATAGAAGAAATTAGCTCGTCTTCAGAGGAACAGACGTCTTCCATGCAGGAAGTTGCCTCCACTGCCACTAAATTAGGATCCTTGGCAGAAGATCTCAAAAATCAATTAGTTCAATTTGGTAGTGATACAAATAGGCATCATTCGAGAATATCTAAAAACAATGTAAAAAAAACATTCATAAACAAGGTAGCTGAGTTAGTAAAGTAAAGTTTTTAACAAAAAATATAAAAATACAAGTTATTCGCGAATTCTTTATTTAGTTTGATTAATCTTTTCATTTTATAACATCATTCGAAGCAAAAACACCATTTATTACTATTATATCTAAAATAAATCTTTTTCGATTCTATCATTAAATTTAAATTTAGTTCAGTTTTTGAAATCACAGGAATCGATTTAGATTAAACATAAAAAAGTGATATTACGATGACTGGAAATAAATACCAATTTAAAGCGGAAATCAAAAAATTATTGGACATCTTGAGCAAGTCTTTATACCAACACAAGGAAGTATTCTTGCGGGAGCTCGTTAGCAATTCTGTCGATGCCTTGAAAAAAATTCATTTTATTTCACTGACCGATAAAAACATTGAGAGTCCTAACGAAGATCTAAAGGTTGAAATCGTCTTAAATCCCGAAGAGAAGACTCTCTTAGTTAGAGACACGGGCGTGGGCATGACAAAAGACGAGCTCATTAATAATTTAGGAATTATTGCAGGAAGTGGTTCACAGAAATTTTTAGAGCAATTGAACTCTTCACAACAAGCAGAAATGGAGAAACTTGACCTCGATATCATCGGTCAGTTTGGTATTGGTTTCTACTCCATTTTTATGGTAGCCGATAAGGTCGAAGTTACCTCCAAGAGCTACTTGAAGGGAGCACCAGCGAATGTGTGGACTTCCGAAGGTACGGGAGATTTTATTATAGATTCGAGCGAAAAAGCGATTCGAGGGACAGAAGTAAAATTACACTTAAAAGAAGACGAAAGCGAATATTTAGATCAATTTCGCATAGAATCTATCGTAAAAAAGTATTCAAACTATGTGTCCTTTCCCATCTATGTTTCAAAAGTAGAATCAGAAGCAGAGAAGGCTGAAAAAAAAGAGGATAAAGACGAATCTAAGGATAAAGAAGGAGAAGATAAAGAGCCCAAACCAGTAAACGAATTGGAACCGTTATGGAAAAGAACCCCTAAGGATATAACTGAAGAAGATTACAAGGGATTCTACCACTTTATCTCGAATAGATACGATGATTACCTTCATATCATTAACTATAAGGTGGATGGTAAGGTTCAATTTCGCGCCATTCTTTATGTACCAGAAGCTATTTCTGTCTCTTTCATTAGACCCGAAGACGAGTATGGTCTCACGCTTTACTCGAAAAATGTAATGATTATGAAAAATTGCCAAGATCTCATTCCCAAGTGGTTGCGATTCGTGACGGGCGTTGTAGATTCCGAGGACATACCACTAAACATTAGCAGGGATACGATTCAAGTAAATAGGATCATGATGAAGATCGAGAAGCTTTTAGTAAAGAAGATACTCCGGGAATTCGATGAGATCATCGAAAAAGATGCGGAAAAATACAAGAAAATATGGGAGGCTTATGGCTTTTACCTGAAGGAAGGCGTAGTAACTGACCCCGTGAAATCGGAAACGCTTATGAAGTACCTCCGATTTAAGACTTCAAAAACCGAAGACGGGGAGTACAAGAGTTTTGACCAATATATAGAAGCACTTCCAGAAGATAAATCTGAAATCTTCTACTTGGTAGGCGAAAACTTGGATACATTAAAACTTTCACCTCATTTAGGGTATTACAACGAAAATAACATTGAAGTCATTCTTCTTGACGAACCCATCGATAATTTCCTCATGATGAATGTTCGGGATTATAAAAAAATCACTGGAGAAGAGGACGAGGAAAAAACAAAATTATACAAGTTCACTCCGATCGATGTTACCGAACCTTCAAAAGAAGAAAAAGAGGCTAAAGACGCTAAAGAAGGGGAAGATAAAAAGGAAGAATCGGAAGAAAAATTACCAGAACCTCTCAAGAAGTTCCTTGAAAAAGTGAAGAACATATTAAGCGAAAAAATTCTGGACGCAAAATCTTCTAATAGGCTCTATGGAAACGCTTGCCGGCTAGCAAACCCATCTGGAGGGATGACTTCTAGCATGCAACGGGCAATGCGATATTGGACAGCAACGCAATCGGGAAAGGATTTTCAAATACCTCAAAAAATTTTTGAATTTAATCCCGAACATCCTATCGTGAAAGGATTGGTAGCCATTAATGATAAAGATCCTGAAAACGAGAAGGTTACTCTAATCGTCGAACAATTGTTTGAAAATTGCTTATTAGCAGAAGGAGATCTTCCTAATCCTTCTTTGATGGTTCCAAGGATCAACCAAATTATAGAAATTTTAGCAGAACTCCTTCAAAAAAACTAATAGCTAAAAATTCTTTCTTTTTTTTAAATAAACCCCAATTCCAAAAAACATATAAGAGTTAATTTATATTCGTAATATAGAACTAATTATGATTTGACACGTCCCAATCTTCGTCATTTTTCGCTAAAACTCCTATTAAAATGATCACATACGAAGAGGTGGATTAAAATGTTATCAAAGGATTTAAGAAATCTGATTATTAAATTTCACAATATCTTGAAATAACTAACATCTAGGCGAATATTATTGATACGAAGTAAGGAATTAATTAAATAATAGTAAGAGGTGATTAAATGGGCGATAAGGAATATTTCATCTGGAGAATGCATGAATTAATTGCAGAACTTAAAATTCCACTGGTAGATGAGCGCGTCTACAACAAGTTGAAGATCAGATCGAAGCCCAATTTAACAATTAATTTCATTTTTGAACAGAATGAATCTATTCTTAAGGGCTTTTTGGGTCTTTCAGAATATTTCCATACGATTGTCGTAGGACAAAACAATACATTTTATATTCCCCACGATGAGTTACTACTATTCAAACTTGAAAGCATCTAAGGAGAATGAAAATAAAAAAAAAAATAAAATATTTTAATAAAAAAGGTGATTAGTGTTAAATTAAATAAAATCAAATCAAGCTTTAGATTCTAATACAAACGGTGAAATAGAATGTCTAAATATTATTGTCTAAAATATAAGAAAAATCATGTTCACGGGAAAATTTTTGAAGAACATTTAAAATATAAAAAAAAAACAAGAAAAAAATAGAAAAAAAAATGATTTTGATAACCACATAAAGAAAAAAAAGATACCCGTTGACAAGGTCATTGATTATAATTTTAATCAGCTAAAACCTGTAGCACAAAAACAGATAAATAGATTATTGAAAAAACTACATAATACGGAAAATTACCAGCTCTATACTTATCAAATTAATAAATTAATAATGCATGAACGAGGAGAATTTAACTGAAATATTAAAATTTGTCCTACAGATTACGAAAGAAAAATACTGAATTTATTAATTTATCGTTCCTGTATTATTTTCATAGTATAATTTTTTTTATAATTTAATACTTAATTATTAAAATCCGTGTTTATGTCACAAAGCTATAGCATTTACAAAATTTTTTACGATATATGATGACCGAACAAATAGCTCAATTAGAGGAATTCGTTATCGATGGTATTTGGATCCTTAAAAACCAGAGCGGCGTTTGCATTTTTGAAGAGATCTATGTAGATTTCAAGAAGGAAGGAATTTCAAAAGATTTAGTCTCCGGACTGTTATCAGCTATAGTCTCTTTCATTCAAGACGCCTTTAAGGACAAGCTCGAATACATAATGTTTTCGAACCGTAGGATAGTCTTGAAATACAATCCGCACGTGTTATTCGTCGTTGCATTGGGTGCCGAAAAAGCAGATGATTCCGATTACGAGGCTCACGTGATGGAATGTATGAATAAAATTAATGACGCGTTCAACGAGAAATTCCGTCACGTATTTGAGAAAGGAAAGTGGAACGGTAACATCGATGTTTTTTTTCCATTTAGCGAAGATCTTCAAAAGATAGTCCATCGAACGCCGCTTGACATTGAACTTCTCAGCCTTCGACGCGTAAGACGCAAGACGAGAAAGAAATTAGAGCGAAGG
>JAEOUI010000156.1 GCA_016839425.1 Promethearchaeota archaeon | reverse complement strand
TGACCGTGAAGTATTGTTTTGTCTGTGATATCCTTGGGCGCATCTTGAAAAAGTCCTTGAAAACGAGCTTCCCAGAGGCTTTATTAGTTTGAACATAACCTACCGTGTTCGTTTCTACTAAAGAGTTTTGAAGGTCACTCGTTTGCGATTCTCCGGCTTGGACACCCAGGTTCGCACTGTTAACATAGGCACAAGCATCCCCATTCGTGATTGAAGTTTCGGTAAATTGTTCTAAATTAACCTTTGCTTCAGATACTGTCTGATCAGTGTACTTGTCCTGATAATCACCGCATTCCCCTTCCTTGATGTCAATTACCTTTGCACTTTTGACATCCCATAAGTATTCGTTAGATTCGATCTTAATTCCATTAAGATATAATCCAGAAAAGTCCTCAAAAGTCGGATTAATGGCAATCTCCATTTCAGTATTAACAGAGCGTTCGCAGTTATCAAATGTTCCTCCAAGAACTACATTCGGAGCCTCGACATAATATTTCGTGTCGGATTCAACCCAACCCCATGGATTGAATATGGTAATGTAGAAATACTTTATTTTCTTGATTCCGGTTACATCAAGCCCGCTCCACGCGTCAAATATGTCGTTTCCTTGATAGGCTTGAATGTCAAGCTGAAATGTGGCTTTTGATTGATAAACGATTTCTGAATCGTCCGGTCTTTGTTGATAAATACCAAGATTCTCGAAGTCAGATAGGGAATAGCCTCCAAGATTAAACTTTACCTTATCGTCTGTTGAATCGGTTTTAAAGTCAATTGATAGCCATTCCCATGTTATTCTCTTATCGTCTGCTACAGAAGCGTTCACATTAATTGTAAATAGACCTAATAGAGATGAAAAGCTTAAAAAAAAGAATAAAAAAAAAAGTAATGCTTTTCGCATGGATTTATTGTTCAAAAAAATCACCTATTTAGATTGTTTGATAAGTCGTGAGAACGGTAGAAATACCATCGTTTGCGTCTCCTGGAACCATGACTCGCATTGATGACACATCTTCGATCGAAACACCGTCAAAATCCATTCCAATATCGATCGCTTGTATTTCCTTGAAATCAATAGGATCGTGGAAAACTAAATAACAGTGGTCATCCTGATAAATCACGACAATTGGTTCGAAAGTGCCATAAATGGTTATTTCGAAAGTGTCTTCAGCATCACCGTCTAAATTGATATCAACGCAGAAAGCTTCTGTTATTCCCTCAATCAAGGAGTAAAACTCCTTTTCCGTATCGTCTTCTGGATCGTATGTTGGAGCCTGACATCTGGTAGATTGTTCGGATTCAGGAATGTTCAGGAGTAAGGTATAGTTTCCATTCGTGTTAAAGGACGCGGTTGTAATGGGCGTGGTTGTCTGATCAAGGATGTTTAAATAAACCGTTGAACTCAGATGATACGCATAATAACTGTAGTTCATGTTTCCTTGTGCTCCATTTAGCAAGTGAAAGTCAGACGCATATGTTCCTCCAATTACTTCAACGAAGTAATAACAAGTTGCATTTACATCCATGGTTATTTCGTCCGAATCACCCGTCTTGTAAAGGTCATAGTTGTCAATATCGAATACTTCTTCGTGTTCCGAGGCTACGGCTTCGTATTTCCATACATTTATTGGGACAGAAACGATCTCGCCCGTTGTAAACGAGTAGAAATTGAATCGAGTGATATCGGAAGGAGTAGGGGGTGCAACCTCGTTGGTTGGTGCGTAGTTAGCCGCCATTGGTATTGAAATTGCTGAGATAACAACGGCAAGGACAGCTACCAAACCAATTCCGTATATAACTTTCTTGTTGCTTTTACTTAATCCTTTATTTGACGGACTCGACTTTTTAATTGCTTGTTTTTTTGTCATATTTTTAAACCTGTATTTTTTTATTTTGATTTAAATTTCTTGTATAAATAGCCAAACAATATTAGCTTTTAATTACTTGACAACTTGGTTGCTTTATAAATGTAATCTCGACTTTAAAAAGGAGGTTTGATCATGGCCCCATGTTTTTCTTAAAAAATAATTTCTTGACCAAGAAATTTTTATAATTTTTGTTATTAAAAAATCGTTCGATTTCTTCTATTATGATTCATTCTGAAGATTCGATATTAATTTTTTCAGAAATATTAGAGGAATTTCTTTCATATAAAAAAAAGATAAAATAATAAATCATTTAAAGAAAACAGGATTAATACATGTGAAATCTGCTTGTATTCTTCTTTTGAAGAATCTAAACTTATTAGGAAACTCAATGATAAAATATTTGTGTTGAATATACCCGCATTTCATGCAGGCAATTATGCCGGATTGATTTAATTTTTTTTTATCAAGTGGCATGTTGGTTTTAAGGGTTGCTGTTCTCAATGGTTTATGGCATTTGGGACATAAAGGTGCTTTTATCGTTTTAAGTCTCATTTCCAACAACTCTCCTCCATGTATCCTCGTTCTTACATTCAACAGAGCAATAATTCCGTACAATCGGTATTGCGACATTGATGAATTGATGTTTTAACTGTAGCTTGCTTAATAATACCTTTTTTTTGCAATTAGGACAGGTAAACACTTCTTGAGTTTTCTTGGCTTGAATAAAACTTTTATGCAGTCCTCTACATCTTTTGGAACAATATTCCAAAACCTCTCCTCTATATAACGCTTTAACAGGTTCAAATGTCTCTTTGGTTTTTTTACAAAATACACAGGTAATTATTCTTCTGGTTTGAACTAGTTGTTGATTTTCTATAACCTGAATAAGCTAGCCTCACCCCGTATTTTTTTAGACATACTAGATAATTAGCGAGAAATATTTATAAATATTTCTACCATCTTCAAAATAGATAAGATATATTTAAAAAAATTTCTTAAATATTTATATGATGGAGTACAATGATTTATTAATAGGTGATGAAATGAATCGAAGTAAAAGTAAAAAAATTAGTCTTGATTTACCGCAATTTCTCGTGGATGCTTTTGATCTATACGGTCAAAACGAAATTCCTCAATTAAATCGAACGCAAGTAATTGAAAAGATCTTGCTCACGCATCAAGATTATGGGAAACTCCTAATGTCTCTTTGTGAGTTTTACAACAATAAGGATTTGGAAAGAGAAGAAAAGGACAAAAAAAGAATTTTAGACTTTCTAAATTCTCTCAAGGAATTAAGAATTGGAAAATAATTCATAGATTTTTATCTGGTTCAATTGTTTTTTCTAATTGTTTGATGATCTTTGAAAGATCCTTGTGTGTCCAGGCAACATGTTCAATGAATTGTTTTCTGTTAAGAGGTGGTTTCATTCGTGAAGCAACTTTATCTATTGCGCGTATGAGGTTTTCATCCAAGTTAAAAGAAATCCTCTTTCGATCTTCAATATTTCCAATTAATAAATCTTCTTCAGTCATGAGATTCCTAAATAATAATATTCTAATTTTGCTAATATGCTTTTTTATTTTAAGGTTAATCTTACATATAAAAGTATTGTAGGGTTTAAATAAAAAAAATAAGGATTAGGCTCCAAACTTCTTATCAAATTCTTCTTTTGAAAGCCATAATCCATACCAGAATTTAGTCACTTCCTCTTGGTCTTTCTTTAACCATCTCATAATAGCTTGTTTTATTTTTTTCATGTTTATTTCGCCTTAAATTTGTAGAAAAAAGCTACATAATACGCCAAACCACCCGATACTAATATAATTCTCATGATGGATAATATGATAATATCGTCGTTAAAGAACATGATACCAACATTTGATATTAAAAAGCATAGAAAAGAAACTAGTAAAAAATAACCTCTTTTTTGTATTTGTTTGTCGTCGGATCGTATAGACAAGTAGGTAAAGGCAAATCCCACGATCATGCTTATAAACAAGCTTACTGCAGAATAAAGTATTAGATAAATACCCAGGTTCGTTTTAAAATATCCGCCCTGCGTCCCAATTAACGGACGATCAACGAAAAATAAAACGATCATTATAATCTCCCCTATTATTATAATTGTTGATACTAATACTAATGCTATTCTTTTCCTATTTACAGACTTAAAGAATACATGGGTAAACGCGTGAACCCAAGCGACGCACCCAAAATTCATGAAAAGATTTTGCATTAGGACAAACTCTGTTTCTTGAAAAGCATATTGAAATATCAAAATGCTGAGGAAAGAAAACGCACTCCCCCACCAAGCAGAGCTTATAAGAATCCATTGAAGGCCTAGAGAAATTAGTTCAATCCTTTTTTTGCCTTCTTTTAACATTTTAAAGTATTTCTTTATAATAACGCCTCCAATAAAGAAGGAATAAATTACAAAAAATAATTGAAATGTTCCGTTGTAAATGTCAATAGGAGTTAGATCAAATATTGTAGTCATTTTGTCAATACCTCAATTTGATTAATTTTGTTTTTTGTCATGTTAATTCTGTTTAATTCGTTTAAAATTGCTTTTTGATGATTCCTTGCGTGTTTGATGTAATTCTTTTTCATGAGGTAAAATCCATACCCCAAGAAAATATTACCAGTATTTTTTAATGTGTGAAAAAAACCCTTTTTTTTCTTATAAATCGTTTCGAGTTTTTTTAGATGTACCAAGTATTTTTCGTAGAATTCCTTGATTCCAAGATTTTTTGGAACAATGGTTAGTCGATCTTGAAGCCAATAATCCCACGCTGTAGGAAAATTATCGTAAATTAACCTACCTTCCTTTTCTACCTGATCGAACAATGGAGTACCGGGAAGAGGAGTTAATAAACCGAAATCCATTGAGTCTAATCTCGACTCCGAAAAGAACTTGCTCAAGAGCAGGAGAGATTCGGGATCGTCGTCGTCCATTCCATACATGGAACCGCCTATGACAGCAATCCCGTGTGCGTGGATCTTTTCAATTGCCGTCTTGTATTTTTGAAGAACGACATTATAATCTGAATCGCTATCCTTTAAAAATTTAAGATTTGCTCCCTTATTTATTGATTTTAAAACTTTCTTATTAAGACTTTCAAAACCCACATAAAGTTGACGCAAGCCTGCTTTGTACGCTAATTCCAATAAGTCGTCTCGCTCTACGAGATTGACGGAAGCTTGCGTACCCCATAATTTATTTATCTTGTTTTCGATCATTGCTCTAAAAAGAGCTTTTCGTTGATCGAAATGCTCTTCGGTGAATCCGAAAAAATTGTCGTCCACGATGAAAACGAACTTAGATCTGATCGTCTTCATTTCCTTGATAACATCGTCAACGGCTCTCATTTTAAAGCCATTCCCAAAATGCCTTGTTGAAAGACAATATTTACACTTGAAAGGACACCCTCTAGAAGTTTCCATCGCCACTGGAAAATAGTGTTTATAGATGGAATGATTTATTATGGGAATGTCTTCGGGCTTACATTCTTTTTTGTAAGTTTCCTTCAAGCATCCTTTTTCAATGTCGTCTAATACCGTACTCCAAAGGGCATCTGCTTCACCCATTACTACGGAATCACAGAATTGAAGGGCTTCTAACGGTCGTGCTGTGGCGTGAACTCCACCAAAAACAATTTTAGCGTTTGTTTCTTTCCTAAATCTTGTTGCAATCTCGTACCCTCGATTAATGTTGGGCGTGGTTGCCGAAATTCCAACTAGTTTAACATCTCCGTAATTATCAAATGTTTTCAAATTTTCGTCAAAAATTTGAACGCTCCAATCGTCAGGCGTTAACGCTCGAAGTACCTGTAATCCTAATGGACTTACGGGCATCGTCTTATTGTATTGGGATTTCTGTAAATCAAGATTTACAGCATTTATCAAGATTATTTTCTTAATTTTCATCACTCTTTTTCTTTTTCTTTTTATCGCACGCTCGTTCGAGCCATTTTGGAGGAAAGAAACCCCAATAAAAGAACAAGCTCGCAACCATTATACATGACGACGACACGACTACATTTTGAATATCAATAATAAAAGCAATTGAGTTCAGCACCAATGCAACCAAAAGAAAACTTGCTTGAATTCGTACCAATTTCGATTGAATTTTAAAAAGATGGCGTGCAAAATCTGCGTTTATCACCAACCAAATTGACATGATAATTGCAAGATAAATAAAAAAAGGTGTTGTCATTGACATCGAGAAACCTGCACTTCGTGATGCGATCACTGAAGAGTCAAGAATTGAAAAGGCAACGGTAAGAATGGTAAAAGGTAAGCACAAAATTATAGTAGTTATAATTATTTCCCAATCGTGTTTCAGATAAATGAGCCTTGTATATGCCACCATAAATGTTATTAAAACAAATGGAAGGAGAAAGTTTCCAAGTAGAACATACAATTCTTCCGAGATAAACTTTTTAAAAAATACAACGCTCCAAAAATTAAAAAAGCTTCCCCAAAACATGGAAGAAAGAGAGAAATATCCAATCCCTAGTGATATATTTTCGATCTTCTTTGTTTTAAAATAGTTCTTAATAAAGAAAGATCCCGTTAATATACAAACCCCAAAGAACATTGTAACAAATATTCCAAGCAAAACTTCGTGTGGTTGCAAATCGGTAAGCCAAATTAATATCATTTTTTTATCCCCTAGTTTAATATCTTCTTCTCTTTTTAGATTCTTAAACTTATCTTTATTTTTTATTTCGTATTTCGTAAAAAAAATCCTAGTTTCATGTCGGATTCGTCAAGCATGTCGTTTAGGTGATATCTTTTTATTATCTCGTATAATGCTTCTTCGTATTGAGGGTGAATTTTGGTTATTTGATTAGATTTATCTTCTTCAATATTTCTCAGTATGTGGTAAAATGAAGATTTTGTTTTTAAAATTTGTTCGTTAATGCTCTTGGAATAAAGGAACAATCTAAACAATAGATTTTTTAATTGGATCAAGCTTGAAATATCGTCGTATTCCTTCCAGAAGTGAAATGAAAACGCTTTTAATAGCTTGAATTTGAACGATATTCCCCCGCGTCTTTCAACCGTATTTCGTCTTATGACGAGATAATCTCTAAATTTTTTTTTCTTTTTCTTGAACTCGTCTCTATCTAAAAACTTGATCGTGTAATCGTTAAACGAATCTTTTAATATTTCTTTAAAGAACTCTTCGTATTGAGTAGTTAAGTGCGATTCCAAGTCCAAGAACAAGATTTTCTTTCCCGTAATTATACAACTCAAAACATTTTCAAGACATTCGGGAGTTAAATTCCATTTAATAAGATGAATCTTGAATGGAAATTCAGTTTTTTCAGGAATCTGTTTAAGTTGACTTTCTGAATCTAATTCCAAACTATAATCTACATAAACTGCATCTCTTTGTGCATAATTCTTGTCAATATAAGCTAGAAAGTCGTGTTCGCAAACTTGTCCTTGAGAGATCTGTATAACCGTATTTGCGTTCTCCTTGTTTTTTATCAGTTTTTGCGTCTGTTCGTCTATAGGAATAAAATTGTTTTTTTTACAGACGGGACACGAACATTGAATTTTCATTTTTATTTCTTGCATTTTATTTCTAAACTTCTAGAATAGTAATATCCAATAATAAATAGTTATCAAATATTTGTTTATAAATATATCGAATATTTTTTATATTTATTAACGCATATGCGAATTATTTAAATTAATTTGTTCTTGTGTTCAAAAGTGCAAATATCTGGTGAATGACCGTTATTGTCATTTATTTCGAAAATGATAACTGCAAGAGGAAAGGTTGAAGAGTTTTTAGGTTTTTTACCGTTCAATAGAAAATTAACTCTGCCCTTGCAAAATCTTATTTCCTTAGCCTTCATTATATAATCGTGCCAATAACGAGTGTCGGTGCGAGAGGGAAGAATCATTACAACTTTTGTTCGTGGTTTCTGAGATTCAAGAAAGCATTTTTTAACCCATTCGCTTATATGTGAGAAAGGGGGATTAACAAAAACAGTTTCACCAGACCAATCTTGCTTGAGTCCATCTTCTTCTATTGAATAAAATTTCTCACACTTTCGATTTTCTAAAGAGGCGCAAGGATCTAAAGTAAAGTTAAATTCTCTGTTTAAAAGAAAAAAAAAATAATTAGGTGTTTCCCACTCGTCTTTAGTATTTACCGTTCTTGAAAATACTTCCCTATTCATTGTCATATAACGGATCGAATCGAATTAACATGTGATATTGCTTGCATTCAGGACAATACCCATCCGTTGGATTTATAGGATGTTCTTTAGGTTTATATCCACATTTTTTGCATATCCACATGTTCATCTTCTAGGTTTTTTTTTGAAATTATTTTGATTATAACCTATCTTCCCATTATAAGATTGAGTCCGAGAAGATTTTTTAGTTATCTTAGACTTGGGTTTTCTCCATTTATACATGACGACTCCAACTGAAATGACGCTTGCAAAGGTCAGTCCAGCAATGCCTAATGTTATCATTTCGGTCGTGGTCTGGTCTATAACAATTGGATCGGGAACGATCGATATTTCAGTAGAGTAGAACCCGAACGAAACTATTTGGTTGTTTTCGTACAGGTTAACCGTGCGATTCTCCAAGAAAGTTCCGTTCAGGTCTCTCACTTCGAAAAAATAGGATACATTAGGGAGGAATCGGTATAAGAACGAGGTTTGAGCGTCAATGACCTGAGTCACCGTGATCTCGTTTCTGGTAATATCGACTTCAATTGCGTGCGAGTAGTTGTTATGGACGATCATCG
>JAEOUI010000155.1 GCA_016839425.1 Promethearchaeota archaeon | reverse complement strand
TACAGATTAATTAAGAACAAAGGCTTTTTAAATTCTATCTTTTCCATTAATATTTAAATTTCCTACTGTATTTATTCAGTCAAGCTTCACTAGAATCTAGTGAATTAGATGAGGAAAACAACTGTTTCACGCCCTTTTGTAAGTATTCGAATGATATGTAAAACTATATGAGGATGATATTAAATACTTCTTGAAAAAAATTATTTAAATTGAAGAAGAAAAAGCTAATAACATTGAATAGAAAGGATTTAATCAAGCTAGTTTAATTGTGTTTTAATAATTATTTCTTAAATCATCTTAAATATTAAGAAAAGTTAAATATTAAGTTAGCTTAACTAATTTAAGATCATCAAATAAGATTGAAAAATATGATATCAGAGGAACTTTCCTTAATGATTAAAAAATGGATTGGAATAACAATGCATAAATCAATGCATAATTTTTTCAAGTTTTCCAAAGAAAATGACCTTTCAATTCATCAAATAGGCGTTCTTGTTCGAATATTTCGCAAGAACAACTCTAATGTCTCTGTTCTCGGCGCAGATATGGGTGTATCGAGTGCTGCGGCAAGTCAAATGCTAGATCGAATGGTTCAAATGGATTTAATAGAAAGAACGGTCGATCCTGAAGATCGTCGAATAAAGAATTTTAGTTTGACAGAAAAAGGTCTTGAATTATTAAATGAAAGTTTTCAGATCAGTCAATCTTGGATTGATGATTTAGTACACGCATTAAATGACGATGAAATGAAAGAAACCATCGTTGTTTTAAATAGACTCATTACATTGGTGAATTTAAATAATGGTGAGTCGAATTTTTTCAAGTAAAATAAATACTTTTGAATAGAAAATTTACAAACAAACTAATGTGAATCTATGACTAGAATAATCAAATATACAAAACCTTACTTACCAATGATTACAGTAGCAATCGTGCTCTTATTTATCCAAGCGAACGCAAATTTGGCATTGCCAGACTTCTTATCCGATATTGTAAATGTCGGAATTCAACAAGGAGGCGTTGAGGATACCGTACCTGTTGCAATTACCGAACAAGAAATGAATAGAACGCTCCTTTTCGTAAACGCTACAGACGATAAAACAGAAGTACTTGGTTATTACACCTTATTAGATAATGAATCTGCTAGTTACGATAATTATGTAAAGAAATACCCGGCGATAAGTAGCGAACCGATATATGTTTTAAAGAGCATATCAGCAGGAGAACGTGGTCAATTAAAGTCAATCATTGCAAAACCCCTCATAATCGAATATTTTATTAAACAATTAATGGAAAATCCTGAACAAGCAACTGAAATGGGAATTACATTACCTCCAGGTGATATTTTCCTATTTATTGAAAATGCAAGCGAACCAGTTAAAACAATATACCTTGAAACGATTTTTGAAATGTTTAGTGGTTTTGACGATATGATGATAAATCAAGGAGTTGTACAAGCCATTAGGGAACAATATAGATTATTAGGAATGGATCTGGATGCGATTCAAATGAATTACATTTTTCGTATTGGTGGTTTAATGCTGTTAGTAACTTTAATTTCAATGGTGTGCATTATTGGTGTGAGTTATTTTTCTGCAAAGACCGCAACTGGAATGGCTCGTGATATAAGAGAAGATTTATTTGAGAGAGTTGAGAGTTTTACAAATGCAGAATTCGACAAGTTTTCCACGGCTTCTTTGGTTACCCGCTCGACAAACGATATAACTCAGATTCAAATGTTGGTGATGCTATTGATTCGTATCGTTTTTTATGCTCCAATTATAGGCGTTGGTGGGATAATCCGTGCCATAGCCATTGCTCCCTCTTTAATGTGGATAATCGCTCTTGCTGTTTCAGTACTCATCACTTTGATAATTATCATATTCATTGTTGCAATGCCGAAATTTAAGGTAATTCAATCGCTAATCGATAGATTAAACCTTATTTCGCGCGAAAGTCTCACGGGAATGATGGTTATCCGGGCCTTTAACAAGCAAAAACATGAAAAAAAGCGTTTTGATACGGCCAATCTCAACTTAACGAAAAAAAGCTTGTTTATTAATCGTGTAATGGTAGTATTAATGCCAGTGATGATGCTCATAATGAACGGCAGCATGATTCTAATTATATGGATTGGTTCTCATGCAGTTTCGGATGGTCTAATACAAGTTGGAAACATGATGGCATTCATGCAATATGCAATGCAAATTGTAATGTCGTTTTTAATGATTTCAGCCATGTTTATTATGTTACCGCGTTCTAGCGTTTCACTTAAGAGAATATCTGAAGTATTGAATACGGAACCCTCCATTAAAGACGCTGAAGAATTAAAAATGTTTAAAGATCCATTCGACGCATCAATCGAGTTTCGCAATGTATCTTTTCAGTATCCGGGCGCAGATGAGAAAGTATTAGAAGATATTAGCTTTATCGCAAAACCTGGTGAGACTACGGCATTCATAGGTGCTACAGGCTCTGGAAAATCAACTCTCATCAACTTGATACCGCGGTTTTACGAAGTTAGTTCTGGAGCAATCTTAATTGATGGTATTGATATTCGAGAAGTATCACAACATGACCTACGAGAAAAAATTGGTTATGTCCCTCAGAAAAGTTCCTTATTTTCAGGCACTATTGCGAGTAATTTATATTATGCCAATGAAAATGCAGGACAAGCAGTCGTTCAATCCTCAATCAATATTGCACAAGCTTCTGAATTTATACATTCGAAATCAGAAGGAGTGAATGCAATCATTGCTCAAGGTGGAATGAATGTGTCTGGAGGACAAAAGCAGAGATTATCTATTGCTCGGGCACTCGTAAAACAGTCTCCTATTTATATTCTTGACGATAGTTTTTCTGCCTTGGATTTTAAAACGGATAGAGCGTTACGCAAGGCATTTAAAGAAGAAGTAAAAGGAAGTACTCTAATAATTGTAACACAAAGAGTATCTACTATAATGAAAGCCGAACAAATAATAGTTTTAGACGAGGGTAAAATCGTTGGTATGGGAACACATGAAGAATTAATGACTACTAATGATACTTATAGGGAGATCGCCTTATCACAACACACGATGGAGGAACTATTATAATGCCAGAAAACGATAAAAAAGATTCAATAGATAGCGAAGCATTCATTCGAGGCTTGATGAAACGAGTAGGGATGGATCCTGACACGACGGATCGCGATGCTTTCATCCGAGGCATGATGGAACGTGTAGGAGTGGATCCTGACACGACAGATCGCGACGCTTTCATTCGAGGAGCAATGAAGCGAATGGGATTGAGTCCTGATTCAGCAAGTAGTGAAGAAACGAAACAAACCAAAATGGAAGATTCTCAAGAAGATAAGAGTTTAAGGGATGGTAAAAAATCAAAAAAAAAGAAAGGGACACGAGCAAAAAAGAAAAATGAATCAATTGAACGCCAAGAAATGATACGAGCGGCTATGAAACGAATGGGAATTGATCCTAATAAAATGGATAAAATGGACCCTGAAGCATTAAAAAAACTAGCAATGAAACGAGGTCAAACGGGTCGTGGTCATGGTCCAATGGGTCGAGGAGGCCCAATGGCAATGATGAAAGGAGACAAGGCAAAGGATTTCCAAGGAACTATTCGGAAATTGCTTAATTATATGGGAAAATATAAAATTTCGGTAATAATCGTATTTATTTTTGCCATCGCATCGACAGCAGCAACTATCTTTGGACCAAAAATTTTGGGCATGGCTACGACAAAACTATTCGAAGGATTAATCGCTCAGTATAGCGGAACGGGATCTATTGATTTTGGGTATATAGGATTTATTGTCCTGATAACTCTAGGACTATATATACTTTCCTCGATATTCGCTTTTATTCAAGGTTGGATAATGGCAAAAGTAGCAGCAGACACATCATATCGCTTAAGAAAAGATATTTCAGAAAAAATGGACAAGTTACCTCTTAGATATTTCGATAAAAAAACTCACGGTGAAGTGCTTGCTTATGTAACAAACGATGTGGATGTAATTAACCAAAATCTAAGCATGAGTTTGACTCAAATTATTACTTCCGTAGTAACCGTTGTCGGAGTGCTTATAATGATGCTTACCATCAGTTGGATTCTCACCCTTGTATCGATAATTATCATTCCCGTATCTTTAGTTACAATGGGATTAATCGCAAAAAAGTCACAAAAACATTTTGTCAACCAACAAATATATTTAGGCCATGTAAATGGCCATGTGGAGGAAATGTTTAGCGGTCACATTGTAATGAAAGCGTTCAATGGAGAAAAAAAAAGCATAAAAAAATTCTCAGAATATAACAATACGCTTTACAAATCGGCTTGGAAAGCTAGTTTTATAACGGGATTAATGATGCCATTGATGATGTTTATAGGTAATTTAGGTTATATCGTCATCGCAATCTTAGGTAGTTGGCTTGTCATACAAAATACAATATCCATTGGTGACATTCAAGCGTTCATTCAATACATCCGTTCCTTCACCCAACCCATGACTCAGATTGCAAATATGTCAAATACATTACAAACAACAGTAGCAGCTGCAGAGAGAATTTTTAAATTCCTTGAAGAAGAGGAGCAAATAATGGAAACGACGACTCCCATAATGCTTGAAGAGAGCGATAAATACGGTGTTGAATTTAAAAATATCAGCTTTGGATACGATCCCAATAAAGTTGTAATCCATGACTTCTCTGCAATTGCTGAACCTGGAAAAAAAATTGCAATTGTTGGTCCCACGGGTGCGGGGAAAACAACGATCGTAAAGCTTCTCATGCGATTCTACGATGTACTTGATGGTGAAATACTTATTAATGGACATGATGTTAAGGAATTCACCCGAAAAGACTTACGAAAGTTATTTGGTATGGTTTTGCAAGACACTTGGCTTTTCAACGGTACTATTATGGAAAACATTCGCTACGGTCGTCTTGATGCAACTGACGAGGAAGTCATTGAAGCCGCTAAAGCAGCACATGTAGATCATTTTGTCCACACCTTGCCTAATGGATATGATATGGTTATTAACGAAGAAATCAGCAACATTTCTCAAGGCCAGATGCAATTATTAACCATAGCTCGAGCCGTTTTGGCAGATCCAAAAATTCTTATCCTCGACGAGGCAACAAGTTCCGTGGATACTCGAACGGAGATACTCATACAACAAGCAATGGATAAATTGATGGCAAATCGTACAAGTTTTATTATCGCCCACAGACTATCGACCATTCACAACGCAGACCTGATTCTCGTGATGAACGAAGGAAATATCGTTGAACAAGGTACTCACGACGATTTAATCGCACGAAACGGATTCTATGCTGACATATATAATAGTCAGTTCAAAACTATAGAAGCATAATTATTTTTCATATTTTTTTTCCATTTTATCTGATTTTCAACTTTAATTTTTTTTAATTCTATATGTATCTAGTATAACTGGATGAATAAAAATAATATTTCATTAAGTGGCCAATAGACATTGAAAATAGTTTTATAAAGATAGGGGTAATAATTGCAGTATTAAAATTCCTAACTGATTTTTATAGCTTACTTATTAAATATTGATTGAAATAAAAAAAATAAGAATTACCAAGAAAGGCGAACCATAGTTTCTTTATCTCCTTCCCAGGACTTTTCTATAAACTCTGATGTAACTTTAACCCCCATACATAACTCAAGAAATTTTTCTATCCATCCTACTAATATGTATTGGTAAACTTTAAAATCTCGATCAATTCCAATGTATCGCACATCGGCGGTCGTATCCGTGAGATTTTCGATTTTTAAATCGCCAGAATTAAACATGAGCTTCCGAAAGCGATTGAATTTCTCCAATGCATTTTTGGGTTCCGCCCTCCCAACAAAAGTCTTGTAAATTTCGGTAAATGTTTTATGACCTTCATCATGTCCCCACGAAATAAAAGTTTTCGTGTCATCTCTTGCTTCAACACTTGCAACTGCGGTAAGCATGCTTTTATAAGCCTCATGTGGATACCACACGGAAGGCAAGACTCGCTTATTCAAAATTTCTTTAGCTTGATCGGAGAGCAAATCAGCATAAACACCTTTATTGGCTTTTATAACTTTTACTAATAATAACATCATTGCTCCTTTAACTTGATTCATTTCAACTCCCTTTTTTATGCTATAAATTGCTATTCAACATTTTTCAATCCAAAAAGTCTGTTAATAAATAAAAATAAAATATAAGATCCAACTTAAATAATTGAGTAAAATATCAGTTTGTATACGATGCTAGTGCGAAAAGATAGGAATCAAATTATTAAGATAAATCCTATTGAATTTTATTTATTGATCAGATATATAGAGTACTTTATGTGTTTCTCTCATTTGCTCTAGCGATATCTGACCTGGAGCAGTTGTGTCTCCTATCGAGGCAAAGGTAAACAAGGAACCATATTTCACGCAACTCACACGAGAAAAGATTCCAAGCTCTCCCATGCAGAATGTTATCACATTTCGTTGCATTCTTGATAATTCTTGAGATAATTTTATGGGAATGAGATTATCTACGAATTTTTGAGCAGTAAAAATCATTTTTATTGGAAAGGAACCAGTATTTTTTTCACCAATTGACAAATTCTTTACAAGTCGGGTGTCAAAGTTAGTAATTATATGCTTTATCTCATTTAAGGATGGTGTCCTTACAAAATCGTGGTAAGAAAAAATCATTCTTACTCTCTTTTGAATGGCTAAACTAATTGTTTCTTTGATGAAATCATCGTTGGAGCTCATCTCTACATCTACATAATCAGGTAAAGCATTTATTATTGTTTTTACGATTTTCAAGCGCTCCTCTTCATTGATGTCTGCTTGACCTCCCTCAGATGCCTTTCTATAAGTTAGGATTATTTTCGTTTCAGCATCTTGACTTGATTTTACTATTCTTTTTACAAACTCGTCAGTTAATAACGAAGTATTGTTGATATAATCCAATCTAAATTCAATGTAATTTGGTTTAAATTGCTTTACTACATCTATGTTTGATTTAATTTCATTCAAATTGTCGCGCTTGATTTGAATCGGAACGCATATACTTAAAACCATGTTGATCCTTGTTCTCAGTTATATTTTCAAAATATATTTCTATTAATATTTAATGAGAAAAGAAATTAGAACATTATCTATTAGTAACCAATAAATGTTTACAGTCCTAATGCTATTTTATCTTGGAAAAATAAAGATATCTCCCTTTTAGCTGAATTGTCCGAATCAGATGCGTGTATTATATTCTCTGTAATGCTTCTAAGGGGATTTTCCTTAAAATCGCCTCTGATAGTTCCAGATTTTGCTTCTTCTGGATTCGTAGCTCCAACGAGGGCTCGTACTCTTTTTACAGCATTATCTCCTTGGAATAATATTGCAATTGAAGGTCCCGATGTGATAAATTCAAGAAGATCTTCATAGAATGGCTTTCCCTCGTGTTCTGCGTAGTGTTCGCTTGCGAGCTCTCTCGAAAGGGTAAGTAGTTTCATCTTCATTAGTTTAAATCCTGCGTCTTCGAAACGAGCTATGATTTTTCCTATAAGTCTTCTTCGCACGCCGTCTGGTTTTATCATTACAAAAGTTTTATCTCCATCCATTAGTTAACTACCATGTTTAATTTTTTCGTATTATAAGATGTTATAAATAAAAAAGATAAAAAAAAGATTTCGTACGATTCTTCCATTCAATTATTTTGCTGGACTAATTAGCGTCTTGATTTCATCGTCGCTAAGTTCTAGAGTATTGGTAGAATCGACACGCTTTAACATTCCAAGACCTTCGTAAAACTTTACGATTGGTGCAGAATTTTCCTCGTATACTTCGATCCTTCTTTTTACCGTTTCTTCGTTATCATCAGCTCTTTGGATGACATCAATATGCTCTCCGCACTTGTCGCAAGTATTCTCTTTCTCAGGTTTATTTAACCACTTATTATAGATCTGACCGCATTTTTGACAGGAATACCTGCCTAGGATTCTTTTTAACAAAATGTCTTTTGGAACATCTAAAAGCAGCACTGCATCTGCGGTTGCGAACTCTCCAAGTTTCTGTGCTTGTGGAAGTGTTCTTGGAAAACCATCTAAAATGAATCCGTTTGCCTTAACATCGTCTTTTTCCATCCTATCCTTTACCATGTCAATTACTACCTCGTCAGGGACTAATTCTCCCTTGTCTGTGAAAGATTTGGCTTTTACGCCTAAAGAAGTATTTTTTGAGATATTCTCTCTAAAAATATCTCCCGTGGAAATGTGAACGATATTGGGCTCAACACCAATGATGCGAGACGCTAATGTGCCTTTCCCCGATCCTGGAGCACCGAATAAAATAATCTTTGCCATGTTTATCAATTTTGTTATGTTTTATTTTTCAAGATGAATTAGATTATGTATGAGTAGTTAATTCTCATTTAAAAGTCTTGTAAGTACTATTTATGAATTTTTACGATAAAAAAATCATTAAAACAAATGATTCATACTACCAGCGTATTATTTTATTTTACAAACCCTTAAGCGTTTACTTAACTAACTTAGAATTTTTACCTTTATTGAACTTCAATGCCACATTACGAAATTCAAAACGATAAAAAAAAAAAAGACGAAGATATCTTTTACGATTTTTTAGAGAAAGAATTAAAAGAACTCATTAAAAAGGAAAAAAGAGAGCTTCAAAGGATGAAATTTTCTATTATTAATAATCTTATTAATGATTTATATAAAAATAAAAATTCCCGCGAACATTTTAAGCTGATCTCAAACCAAATAATTCTTTTACTTACTTTAACAAATGAAAAAAGCGGCTTCGATTTATTCTTTGATGAAATTGAAAAAGAAGATGTTGAAGATAAGGAAGTTCTAAAAGACATGCTCAAAAACGAACTTTAATTTGAACATCATTAATTATTCAAGCAATTCTTTCTTGATCAAGGTTGATACTTTCTTTCCAGAAAGTAACATTCCCCCAAATATTGGACCCATCCGTTGTCCTCCAGAACATGCGTTTGCTGCCATTCCTGCAACATATAATCCTGGATAAATTTCTTTCGTAGTATCTAAAAGAATTTTTTCACCGATTTCAGCGTTCATTGGGAGTTCGCCCATTATTGTTCCTGTTGAAGTATTTAATTTAGAGTTAGGTATCTTTCTTAAAATGGTTTTTACAACTTCTACATCGTGACCAGTTGCGTCTATCACGCATTTACTTTCAAAGGTAACTGGATCAACATGTAATTTCGCCATTTCTACAGCCGTCCAGTTGACTACAACTCCATTGACTTCCAATTTATCGTTAATCTTGACGTCTTCTACTGATATGAGGTTAAAAATCTTTACGCCCGCGTCAATTGCTCCAGCAGTTAATTTTGCTACTGTCTCCACAGCATCTGCCACATGATAGTTTGGTTCGAATTCCTCTGTTTTAATGTTATATTCATCTAAAATTGGTTTTGCGTCGTCTTGTACAACAATCTTATTGAACATGATGCCGCCTCCTAGCATTCCACCACCAAAAGATAACTTTCGTTCGAAAATTACCGTTTTAAGTCCACCTTGTGCTAAAAATTTTGCAGCTACTAACCCTGCAGGACCTGCACCCGCAATAATGACATCAACCTTGAGATGATCGACAAATTCCTTGGTATAAGACTCAATAATTGCTCTTGTTATGATAGTTTCGTCTAACATTATCTGTATGTTTTTTTTGTATAAATTTATTGTTTTAGTCTTACAACCCAAATAAACCCAATCACCATGAAAAAATAAGGAATGATAGGTAAAAATATAGAAACCAAGCTAAATTACGAGAAAATATTTCTGTAATTAGATAAATTAAGATGAAATTTTATTTTTCTCGTCTCTCAAGCGAATTGCTTGAATTGCTATTGTTTCGAGTAATCTTTGTTGGTTGGATGTAAGCCAAGGACCTTCGCAATCAACGGCAGCGTAGGGAATATCAGACTTATTTGCGATTGGTCGCAAAATTGTTTGTGCGTTCATAGCTGGTTGACAATTAAAAGAACCAAGGTTAACAACACCATCGTATAAGCCGTTTTGAACGGAATCCAAGTATCTTCCTACTACTACAGTAGTTTCCGTGCAGCAATTCAGGGTCATAAAATTGTGACCTTTTACTAGAATGTCTTTAAATTCCGTACCTGAATCAAATAATAAGCCTGCTTTTTTCATAGCTTTTCGAAACGACTTGATTTGAGATTCTAAGAAGCTAATTTTAGTAAGACTCCGCTTTGCTTTTTTTGCTTCGTTGATTTCATCATTGGATAATTCCAAATCGTTTATAAAATCTAAATCTAACTGTTGTTCCGGGTGAATCAATCCCTTCTTAAATCCAAATCTAAGCGAGGGTTCTGATAAGATCAATGAAACAGCTTCCATAAAATCAACGATTTTAGGTACGACTCCCTTGTTTAGAAAAAATTGCTCTATTGGATAATAATCAAACATCAAGTTTAGACCACCAATAACGATGACTTTTGCTGCTCGTTGTAATGTAGTTTTACGAGGGATTTTGCTAATTTCCTTTGCCCATTTAATTAGTCCTATTCTTGTAAGATATTTCCCTTCTTTCATTGCTTCTATGAAATCGTCAGTAATCATTTCAAAGCTTTGCATTGCTGATTCCTTATCTTCTGCGATACAATAAAGCGAATTCCTTGCTTCTTGAAGGTAATGTCCAATCAAGAAGAACATGCCTTCTTGTGCAATTATTTCATGTGGAAGTCCTAAGAATTTATTCTTGTAATTTGGTGCAATGTAATGTATTGTATTTTTGGCGTTTAAGCGCCTTGAAATGGAATCCCATAATACAGGCCAACCACCATTTTGGCACGGACCGTGTTGGACTATTGGGGCTCTATATATGGTAATCTCCTCTTTAGATCGATGTTCAGAAATGTCTTTCACGACAGCACCAACTATAGCGACTGTTGCAAGGCATTCTCTCCCAGAACAGGCTTTTTTTCCGTATTGAATGATAGTGGCGTCTGTTTTTGGAGCGATGCGTAAGTTTATATTGTGTTTTTCATAAAGGTTTTGTACAAGTCGGCTTCCATAAGGATCCCGAGCTTCAGGAAGAACATGAACGATTCTTGAATCGTTTAAAAATACTTGGTTTCCATCAGAATCAATAATATATTTGAAGTCCTCTGAAAAACGACATTGATAATCTTTCAATTCTTTTTTTTTTACTACTTTTTCCAACATTTACATCACATTATCAATATTTTGTGTTAATTTTTTGTGTTGTCCCTCAATTATATCAAGGAACGCCTCCACGCGAGTTTCGAATCCCGCATGAGCAGTATGAGAATCAATTTCAAGGTAGCAAAAGGTTGATCCTTCGAGTTCTTGACGAAAATGATGGTACATGATGCTATCGGGACCACATGAAAAGCAGGAAATCAGGCAAATATATAAGTTTGCTTTCTCTTGCACGTGGGAAATTGCGTTATCAATTTTTTGAGTAAAAGCCCATACATTTCTTTCGTGAACATTTTTAGTTTCTATTTGTGGGAGTAAATCAACGGGAATTGCGTGATATCCTCTACTTACAATCTTGCGAGGAAGTGCCAGATTTACTTCTGAAGGAAATATGATATATGGTCTCCCTCCAATGACAACAGAGTCCTCTCCTTCAATTTCCTTAAGTTTTAAAGCACCCAAGGAGTGATATTCCTTCATGAATTGCCAATAATGCCTTAATGCCGTTTTAGCCGCATCTTCTCCCTTTTCAATATCGAAACCTAAATTACTTGCAACCTTTACAAGCTCGCTTATTGTTGTATCGTAAGTCTCTCCTGAGAGGCTAATATGTGGTGATAATATCCTTTTAGAATGATCCTCAAGGGCTGCCCGCACGATGTCAGGGATACCTGCCGTAGAAGGACAAGTATATCCGTGAAGATAACCCGATGGAATATCGAATTCTATCACATAAGGTAAAAAGATATAATCAACTTTTTTTTCTATTAAATCAATGACAGCACTATATAGCAGTTCGCAGGGATAACAGATTGTACCTATGGATTTTATGGATTCGCTTTTTATCGAATCCGATAATATTACATTAAAACCAAGCTCGTTTATAAAGCGAGCGTATAAGGGAAACAAACTATGAGATGTAAGCGCCATTGGAATCCCAATCGTTGGTAAAGGTTCATTTTTGTTTTGAGGGCCATACTTTTCGTAAATTAATTTGTTACGCCATTCTATTAGATTTTTACCCTCTTTAATATTCTTATTTTTACGTAATAATCTATATTTTGAACAGTACCCCCCAAAAGGATAATTCTTCTTCCTTATCGTGATATTTTGAATCTCGCAAAGATTATCGCAGGCCCTACAGCGGAATGTATTTTTCACGCTCATTTCTCCTTTAAGGAGTGCGTTTAAATTAAATTCATATTCTAAGGCATCCCCTTCGTGCAAAAGGTCTAAAGCCATTAAAGCAGTTCCAACGGCACCCATTAGTTCTGGATGGGGGGGAACGATTACATTCCTTTGAGAACAAGAAGCCATTGCTAAGGCAACTGCCTTATTTAGAGCAACTCCGCCCAAGAAAAGAAGTTTTTCTCCAATATGGCGCGGACCAATAATTCTAGAAATATAATTATCTGCAATAGAGTAGGCTAAACCCGCAACAACATCCTCTTGTTTAGCCCCTTGTTGAAGTGCATTTCTTAAATCCGTGTTTATAAACGCTGCACATCTTTCTCCAAAGGCTATTGGTGATTCGCTATTGAGTGCTATGGAACTTATATCTTCAACAGCAATTCCCATATCGACGGAAGCGGATTCTTCAAGAAAACTACCAGTACCGGCAGAGCATCCTTCATTCATTGCATAATCAATTGGTACACCCTTGAGAAACGATATAAATTTTGAGTCTTGTCCTCCAATTTCAAACACAGTATCCACATCCGGGACTTCTTCTGTTGCGGCCCGTGCGTGAGCAAGAATCTCGTTGAAGATTAGACAATTATCCAAATAAACAGAGACCATCTCTCGAGCAGACCCTGTGGCGCTACACTGAATAATCTCTATTTTGTGAGGCCCAATTTGCTCAATTAGGCTTTGAAGGCACTTTTTTGTTGCTACAATGGGATTTCCAAGCGTGCGCAGGTATATTCTTGCTCCAATAGATTGATCCCTAATATTTAATAAAACTGCTTTAGTCGTGGTCGATCCTGCGTCAATTCCCAATATGTATTTGCCTCCATCTTCTAATGAAATATCCTGTTCTTTACTGACTCTATAATCAACAAGTGATTCAATATTTTTGAGTGGGTCCCGTGTTTCAATTTCTATATTTTTTGGTAAAAACAACTTGTCAAATTGTGGTATCTCCCCATCGGTTTCTGAAGCTATTAATGCCGCACCAAACGCTTCTAAACATGCACTTTCTGGAAGAAGTTGGATCTCAGAATTGGGAAGAAAAGATTTCAGATCCTCAATAAACACTTTATTCATACCAACACCACCCGCTAACACGATTGAACAGGTTGGCCAATCTGATGCATAAACCATTTCACTTACTTTTCTTGCTAGGTCGTGAATTAAAGTTTTTGCCACATCTTGGGGCAAACACTCACCCTTGTTAAGTTTGTGTGTGGCATCTGATTTACAATGAACTGAACAGCGTGTTGCGAGCTTCGTGAATGTTCCTTTCTTGCTTTCTTCTATTCCTTTATTGAGCGTCAATCCCATTCGTTGGAGTTGCTGAACGATAAATTCTCCCGTTCCCGCAGCACATTTTGTCGTAGATATGATGTTTTTTATTACCCCGTTTTTCATTGGAAAAACACTGAAAGTTTCTCCACCAAGAGAGAGCAATATATCTGGTTTTAAATCGTAATAAGCAATGGCTTTTTCGAGGCATTCCGCTTCTGAAAAATATGGAAGATTAAAAAAGTTTCTTGTTGCATGTCCAGTTATGACTAATTTCGAATTTTCGTCAACTTGATATTTTTCAAATATTTTTTCTATCTTCTCTTTTGGATAACCCTCGTGCCTCAAAACTTCGCAAAAGATCTTTCCCTCTTTTGTCCTTCTTACCCATTTGACAGAAACCGTACCTATTTCTAAGCCTTCAAAATGTGTTGGGTGAATTTGCTCCTTATTAGTGGGTTCTTTTTCCATGTTAACACTGTTAGATTTGATTAGAAGTCGTGATTTACATTGTTCACTTATAAAGTTAAATGTCAGTATTATTTTAAGCTTTACTGTACTAATGTTACACTTTACTCCCGTAATAATACTTTCATAAAAAAAAATCTTAATATTGAAATTATATTGTTATGGTTTTTGAGAAATTTGAAATAAAAAAAATAGAAAAAGAAAAAAAAAGTCTTTAAAAAAATTTAATCCTCTTTCAGAGCTAGAGAGAGGATTCCACCAAGAACAATTAACGCTGGATCAACAATGAAGATTAAGGGACTAGTTAAGGTTACTGCTGCATAATAGGTTGTCGTTCCCGATGAGAAGGAAATAATACCTAATGGAATGAAAGAACCAACTAATGCAACACCACCTGCAATCAAGAGGATAATTCCTCCTGGTAATCCTTTTTTGAAGCCAACAATAGCTCCAACTAAGGCAAGGATTCCCAACGCAAGAGTCATTATCATATTTACATAATACATTGTAAGATCGACACTAAGCGTACTTCCTCCAGACGACATTATTAATGCATTAATGGCAGTCATGCCAAGAATTAATATAACTCCTGCGACACAAAGCATTGATGCGCCAATTATTCCTATAATAGGTCCTGCTACTGATTTACCCATATTTTTTTCACGATTTTTTCTTTGATTAATTCATTTCTAATTGAAATGATAGTAAATTAATTAGAGTACATTCTATATAAATGTTAAAAGATCGTAAATGATAATATTTTACTTAAATTATTAAAATTTCATATTCTCTTTTATTTCAGATTGAATCTTTTTGACTCTACGACGAGCTTTAAGCAAAATTTCTGTCCTTCCGTATTTTAAGATCCATTTTTTAAACCTTTCTTCGACGGATACTTCCTTTTTTCCCGTCATATACTTATCAGCAAGGCAAACGATCTTTTCTTCCATGGTTTCGGGCAAGTAATTCTTGATTGGAAGTCCGACTTCTCGAGCATCGTCTTTATCTAGCCCTCCTAAGATATGCCGTTCGCAAATCCTCACGATGCTCTCTGGAAATCCGCGTTCTCTTAAGATTTTACCGCCTTGGATCCCATGATCGAACCCGTGAGTTCTGGTTCGTCCAATATCGTGCAATAATGCCCCTATTTCGATTAAATCTATGTCCAATTTAACTTTGGTAATCCTTTCTGCAATTTCCAGGGCTTTTTTAGCTACTGCGTGAGAATGATAACGAATAGAAAACGGAAGTTTTAGGTTTTTTATGAGTTCTAATGCAACCTCCCTCCCGGGGATTATCTCCATTTCATCCATCGTTTTTAAAAAAATATGTGTAATTTGGTAAGAATATAAACATTCTATAAGCAAAAAATATATCTAAATTTTCTATAAACCCTCGTAAGGACCTGAGATTAACCCCCCAATCAAACCTCCAAAAATTCCAGCAGTAAGAGCAATAAATATTCCTCCTAATGTGTAGAAAAGACCTGATGTGAATAAGGACATTAGATCCACTGCAGCGAGCACGCTAAGTAGAATCCACAGCAACAAGTCAATAATTACCAAGATTAAACTCGTTATAACACCTCTTTTTGCGCCTTTTGCTATCGTTCCGCATATGTATCCCAACAGGAGCCAGATAATGAATTGTGGGGCTAAAAAACCTAAAGGCGTTGGCTCACCAGAAAACATTGAGATGGCGTCAAATCTAAAATTTGCTTGAAGCATTAAAGATAGGATTGCAATCACATTTGCTCCTGCTGATTGTTGGATTTGCACGATGATCGTCCCAATATTAAAAATATACAAGGTAAAAAATGACAATACTATTGGAATCAAGAGAGCAAATACCAAGCGATAATCTAATTTCGACGCCATGATATAAAAAATGTTATTGATGATCAATATAAGTGAGAATATTAATTTTAATATATCGATATTGAAAAACCAAAAATTAATTATTGATCCAAAATTTATCAACCATAATAGCACATAATAGTACAGCATTTAGGCGATTTTTGCTTGGCTAGAAAGAAAAAAAAAACTAAAGAAGAAGAATTAGACGCTGAAACTGCTGATTCTGATAAGGAACCCGAAGAAAAAGCGTCCAAGAAGAAAAAAGGTACGGACGCGATTGATATCGAAGACTTCGAAGAAGATTTTGAAGACGACTTGGATCTTGACCTTGAGAAAGAACTCGAACTAATTGATTCAGAACCCGTTAGAGAAGAAGAGAAGATCATCGATCAAGACGAGCAGATAAAACAATTATATTTATCTTGTGGGATACACATTGGAACCAAGCTCTTGACGGGTGATGCGAGAAGGTTCATATACAGACAAACTAATTATGGTTTGTATGTTATTGATTTAACCCAAACAGCAGAACGATTAGCAATTGCAGCAAAATTTCTAAGCAAGTATGTAGAAGAAGGAAGCGATAGAGTAATCGTGTGCTCGGTAAGGAGATACGG
>JAEOUI010000536.1 GCA_016839425.1 Promethearchaeota archaeon | reverse complement strand
TTCAATATTTGATTAAGCAAATTCTTTGCTTCTTCATTAAAAAAATAGGAGCTTGATTTTTTTGTCACGTATTTTGATTTCTCAAATATTTTTAGAATTCTTTTTAGATCGTCTTTCGTGGGAGAGTCGGCCCTATTCGTAAGCCAATCAAGCGTGACTCTCCATTTATATTGCTTTTTTCTACCTTCAGCTTTTTTCAGAACCCAAATTATAAGTGGTTTGTTTTTTTCAACCCAAGATTCGATACTTGTTTGTTTGGGTGGGGAGCTAGTAGAATGTGTTGCGTCTATTACCTGTTTCGGTATGTTAGGAATAGGTTTAGTTATTTCTGGCTCAATTTGTTTTGGGATGACTTCAACGGGTTTAGGGATGATTTTAATGGGTTTAGGGATGACTTCAACGCGTTTTGGCACGACTTCAACGGATTTAGGGATTATTTCTGGTAGTTGTTGAATTGGTTTAACCTCTGGTGGGCTAATTGGAGGAGGAACTGAAACGGGTTTTATTTTGGAAACTAACGTTGTTGTCAAATTAAGATAATTTTTACACCATTTTCCAACATTTCTATTAAAAATATTAAAAAAAAACGTATTTGCCTCTTTAGTATTAAAGGATCGTCCCGCAATTTCATTAAAATTGGCTAAAAGCACGCAATATGCTTTTTGTAGATCCATTAAAGATGCACCTGTAAAATTAACTTGAGGCCCAAATCCTTGCAACATAGTTTTTGCATCTTGTTTTAAATCAGAAAAACATAGCAATTCCAAGAAATCAATACATCTAAATTCTAATAACTCTTTGGATGATAATAATTCATCTTTACTAATATGAGCATTATTAGTTTTTACTTGAATTTCAATAATAGTTTGTAAACCTCCTTCAATTGATTGAAGTTCTACTATAACATCTCCTTTCCGCTCTTTATCCTTTGTAGTAAATGAATAATTCACGAATGATTTGTTACGATTTGCGTCAATGATTTCTCTCGTCCCCTCTTGGCGGTGATACTTAAAAAGTTCAAGTAATCCATTTTCAAGATTTCCTGAAAATCTAGCAGGGTTGATAGTATTTTTCCAGTCAAGCAATAATTTCACTTCATAGGGTGAAATTCTTGAGAAGTCATCTTGTTTCAATATTTTCCATGCTTCAAACTCATTTTCGACATAATAATCAACGGTTTGGCCGGATACCACGCTTTCCCAAGCTCGAGGAAGTAATTGAGCTAGTTTTCGAGGTGTTTTATGTCTTTTATCAAGATTGATTAAGTAATAAAATGCTTCTTTAGAAAACGGATACCAAGTTGCTTCAACGGGCATACTTGTTTCTCCAAGATCTTTCCACCAATTTTGAATAAACCTTCCTAACCATGTAGCAATTTCATCATCTGTTAAATAATCCATATCAAAAAAACAATCAGTCGAGGTAAATAAGCCCTCTAATTGTGCTCTTCTATCAGTCTTTCCAATATCTTCGTCAAATATAGTCCATTCATCATTTGTTGCAACGAATATAACGCATATATTTTCAGTTGCGTTCCGAAACATTTTTGCTAAAGAAAAAAATCGATCTTGAATCTCTTCATTCTTTAAATTAGTAAAATCATCAAGGGCAATAATTAAAATGGGATATTTATACACCCAATTCATAAGTGTCAAAAATTTCTTGAATCGGGTAATAGCTTCAGTATCTCGTTCATCATTATCTTCGGGTTCTTCATTTTCAAATTTCCAATAAGTAACAGAATGTTCAGCTTTGTCAAATTCGGGGTTTAATACCTCAATATATTCAATAAATGTCTTGAATGTGTCCTTGGTAAAATTCTTATCTTGTTTTCTAATGAGATTAAAATGTTTTTTTAAATAATTCTTAAATAAATCAAATTCTTCGCCTTCCATTTCTCCAATCTTGTCTTGAATTTGTGAAAATTGATTTCTTTGGATATATTGCCAGTTTTCACCAAGGAAATCTGTAAGGACTTCATCTATCTTAGGTTTTTTACCCTTCAATAATGTTAGAATTTTTTGAATGAGAATTGCAGCAAACTCTTCAAGGAATTCTTCTTTTCCCAAACCATCCCATATGCGCGTGTAAATCTTATTAAAATAAAATTCTGGAGGTGATTGCGGTGCTTCTATCAAAATACAATCAATATATACGTCGCTTGGTAAGTTTAATTCGTTATTAATTGTTAAGGCTTTGCAGGATTCTTGGACATACCGAAAAAAATGTGTTTTACCAACTCCACCTTCACCAGAGACTCGGATTCCCGTAGTTTCATGATTTAAAAGAATTTTTTTGAGGATATTACTCAGTTTTTGCTTTTCTTCATTTCTCCCAACGCATATACCAGAATAAGTTCCACTAACCTTCGTTACGGAAGGGATTATTAATTTTTTATTCTTATTATTTCTAATTACTTCGTTCCATTTTTTCTTCTGATATTCTAATGGTTTTCCTGCAATCCCCATATTTTTCCCCCCTATTTAATCTGACCCTATTAAACTTGAATAATATCTTTTAGCACTCTTATCTTCAATATAATGTTCGCTTTTCCCTTCTGCCAATCTAAATCTTGAATCTTGACTATTTAACATTAATTTTGAGAAAGATTCCCAAGAAATATTTTCTTCTAAGGATATTTCTTGCCAAATTTTTATTAAACCAATGGATTGCTTGGGTCTTTCTCTTAATTGAAGATATGATTGATATACTAAATTATCAAATTCGTGCTGTGAAATATCCATTTCTGGGGTTTTTTGTAAAGATAACTGTTTCTCAATGACGTTAATACGAGACTCCATTTTATCAATCTTTTCTAACAGAACCTCATAAACTTGTTCGACAGTAATTTTCTTTTTCTTTGTTTTTTCCGTTCTTTTTGATGTTTTAGCTTTCTTAGCTTTGGGTTTTTTGGCCTCTACGGTTTTTTTCTTTGAAATTTTCTTTGCTTTTGTCAAAAAACTTCACCTTCCTCTTTCAATTCCCGAAGATTATGTTTTTAAAACAGTATACATATTCCATTTTAAAAATCCCTATTAAATGAATTTATTATGTTTTTAATATATGAGTTTCTAATCAATTTTTTTTTTATTTTCAATAAAAACTATGATTTCATTATTGTAGAATCTAAAATAATTCTTTTGGTAAATTTACCACGAATCTCAGCTTTCTTGGTTTTCAATTTTAGAATATCTTCATTTACATATTTAAAAAACTCAATAATTGCATCCAAAACCTCATATATATCTGCTAATTCTTCAATAGATTTAGATTTTTTAAATTCATTAATTTCCTCAAGTAATTTTTCAAATAATTTATTCTCATATTCTTCTTCATCAGCCTTATGAGTAATCGCTATTTTATTTTCTCGTTCTATAATTTCAGGAATGAAATCCCTAACCAATTTATTGTAAACTTTTTCCTTCTTCAAAATTTTCACCGATTCACTTAAAGGATATCCAAAACTTGCGAACTAAATTTTTCTTAATTGCAAACTCTAATTCAGATGTATTTTTATCAATATATCCCCTTGAATTACATAAATGTAAAAGCTCAGAATTACGTCTTTCTAACTTTTCAATATCATCATCTGTTGGAATTCGATTAGATTTTGATGAATTGCAGGCTCTATGAGCATACACTAAATTCCAGACATCTTCAGAATACATAAAAGACCATGGAATAACATGATCTATTGAAATTTCATCTCTTTGTATTTCATCATCACAAATAAAGCATATTCTGTTTGGATTGAATAAATCCAAATAAATTCTAAACTTATTTAAATCGCTTCTCTCCGGTTCTCCATCAAGAATCATAACTTTATTATGGATTCTTGGTGAGAAATTTAATTTTTCTAATATTTGAGCCCATCTACAATTTATAATCTGAAAAATTATCTCATTATTTGATTTTAACATCTCCACGTTCTCTCTTGGAAGGAATAAGTGATTATCAC
>JAEOUI010000154.1 GCA_016839425.1 Promethearchaeota archaeon | reverse complement strand
GATTATTACTCGCATATAGAAGCTAACTTTTCAGCGCCCTTGATCCTTACCGTGCAAATATACACGGCACCTAACGGAGAGAAAGTTGCGTGGGCGGACATGTTCTACGATTACGTCTTTTTTAACGACACGAACCACGACGGCGTCTATTCACCTGACTTAAATAGCACTGCTACGACATCGTTATCAATAAATAACTTGAACGCCGACGAATTTTGCGGGACTTTCATGCCAATCGTCGCAGAGTCCTATACTAGATACGATATAGTCAACGAAACGGACCCTTCCAAGAATTACACTTCCATTCAAGAGTATAAAAATCCCGTTATTGGAGATTTTTCTTCAAGTATCGAATTTGACGCGCCCTTGCCCTCGGAAGATAACGAATTATCCTGGAGCGTTACCTATCCCGACTATCCGATTTACGGGTTTTATTTCAATCGCTCGAGCATGTATCCGTTTGAAATGTTCCAACACACGCAAGGAGATTGGACCTACGGGTTTGACTATAAAATTTGCGAACAAGAAGCTGAAATGGACTATACCGTGGACTTGCCAAAGTTTAATGGGTCTGATTACGACAAGGTCCAAGGATTGGGCTTGGCAATACCGCACTACTCGTACTTCATGTCTTCTGCTGAAATCGACGAGCAGACTAATAACGATTTGTTCGTGCCCGCGGACCTCTTTGATTTTGGAATGGACGGGTGTCAAGTCGCTCAGATCGACATGATGGATCCCGACAAGAAGAACTACACCTTGCACGATTATCCTGTAATGGGAACGGACTCTCAATTTGAAGCAAAAGGAGCGACCGTCAGCAAGCTCGTGGTTCAATCGATGGAAAACAGCGACAAGACCAGGCTAATGACCGTTTTTCCCTGTCTGGACATTCTCTTTACAACGGACCATTTTATCAACGACAATCCCGACTTCAGTGACTTTGACAGGTTGTTTAGCATTGAAACCCAGAATTATAACATGTGGTCGGGAGAAAGGTTAACTCACGACCCAATATTAAGGATTTATTTTAAACCGAGTGCCGGAGAAGATTTTCCATTATTATTCGTTCTAATTATTAGTAGTATTATTGTTGGTTGCACGATTAGTGTCTCAATACCGATTGCATATGTTATACACAAAGGAACAAAAAAAAAAAAAAATATTCCATCTGAAAGTCTAAATCCACGATCAAATAATCATAAAAAAGTTGATTTTTGGGATAAGATAAAATCGCTTGAATTACCAGTTGAAGAAGAATTTCTTTTAATAAAAGAATTGCTATATTTAACTCCTTCAGAAAGGATTGATACATTAAATACAATGTTAAAATTAAAAAACGAGAAGAATCAAGATCCTTTGTTTTAGATATTAAGGAGGGCGAATAAAAATAGAGAAGTTAAATAATAAAGAAAAAATGGTATTTAGCTCGGTTTTAGAATATTTAGACCAAAATCGACCGTTTCGAATCGACGAGATAATGCCTTTTCTTAATTCAACCTTAAAAAAATCCTTAAATATGAATAGAACTGGAATAAAGCAAGTTTTGAATTCTTTGATGGAAAAAAATATCGTAATGGAAGGATCCATTCTCACAAAACACGAATTATTACAAAACGAAAAGAGAGAAATCATATATAATCACATTAAGAATAATCCCGGAATTATTTTCAATAAAATCGTCACTCAATTAAACTTGAGTAATTATGTTGTTTATTGGCATGTAAAAATCTTATTGAGGTTCGAAACAATCAAGAAAATTAATGTAGATAATCATCAGATATTTTTTATCGATACAATATCTGAGGAAAATGCCGAAAGGGCTTATTATTTCTCAAAAAAGAAAAGCAAGCGTATTATTGAATATTTAAGGGAAAACGATCTAGGCGTTTCAAAAACTCAATTAGCAAAGGAACTCAAGATGCACATAAATACAGCAGCCAAATATCTTGAGGTATTGACTCGATTTCAGGTTATTTATACGAAAAACTCATCAAAAAAGACTTTATATTTTTTAACCGATAATTATTTTAAAAAATAGAAATCTTATTTCCAGCGTCAATAGTTAAATAAAGTAGCAATTATCATAAAATTTATGATATACGGTAATTCTTAGAAATATATCAATATACCAAGCTATGAGATCCATTTAAATTCGATTAATTTAAATATAATCACACTAAAATTTAAATTAATAATCCTTATTAACAATCTTCTGTAAAACCTTAATAATAAGAAAAAAAATCTAATTTAAAAAATTAACTAGGTCAATCACTCACTAGTCCGTTTTATATAGGGAAGGGACTTAAATTAAATGATTTCTTTAAATAACAAATTTATTAGATTATAAGTTGAAACAAAAAATATATTCCGTATTTTTAATACCCCTTTTAGCGATCGCAAGCGCTTGCTGCGTCATCCAACCAGTGGTAGCTACAAGCCTCCCCATTAAGGCCCAGTACGACTGGAGTGAAAAAACCATTGAATTCAATCAAGTATATGTCTGGGACAATGTAGTTTCCACGTCATACGAAAAAGGGTGGGACAACCGCACTGAATCCTACTCGACCGTGTACGAAGATCAGTACGGGATAGAAAATCCCGAAACATACTTTGAATACGAACGGTCGGGCTATTACGAAGAATACGTCGAATCTTACGCCCAGACCAACATGACGGGCAACATGACGAATAGCTTTAGCTTGGATGTCTTCCAAGTCGAAGCGTCATATGGTGATAGCCTCCAGTTTATTTGGATGGCCACCAAGAAATGCGATTGGAGCCGCGATCTCTGGATGCTCGAAATGGCTTCCTTTTCCAATTACACGTATAAGTTATATGTGAACGAAACCATAACGTGGACCGAACGATACCACGAAAACGATTCGATCGCCAGCGTTGAGATCCAAACGATTGAAGGATTGGCCTCTGAGTTTTTTGACGAGACGCTAGTGCCGTCATCTGAGACCTACTACCACCTTGTATCGCAAAATACATTTACGGCACCCTTGATCGTCACGACGCAAGTGTATGAAACACAAGACGGAGATCAAGTGGCTTGGATGGATGCCTTCTACAAGTACATCGTCTTCAACGATACTGACGGCAACGGGATTTACTCCAAAGGATTATCCGACTCGGGGAGCGGATTTGGTCTTGGAAGTACCGAGGAATGGCGTGGAGACATATGTCCCATGGCCATATCAACCAATAGCAATATTTGGGTCTATTACCGGGAGAACGACAGTTTGGTGTCCACCCCTGGATTTGGTTCCATTTTGTTTCCGGGCGATGTAACCGTAGAAGAGCTTTCGAACGGCATCGTTTTCACGCCACCCACCGCAAGCGGAAACACCATATCATGGGACATCGAATATCCAGACTATCCCATCTATGGAAATGTTTATGCCGATTCAGAATACGATGGCTGCGTGTACCAAAATTACGCTTTCAATTACGACACGCTTGAATACATCTATTTAAACCATTCGCAGGCTTCTCCTGGAGATTATCGTTTTGGATTCGATTACGAGATCGGACGCACTAGCTCGGAATTCGATTACACCCTCGAGCTTCCAAAAATATCAAACCAATCGTTTTACGAGGGCGTTAATGGATGGGGACTATCGATGCCACATTATACATTCCTCATGGCTTCTTCTGAAATCGAACAGGAAGATTCTACGCTCGTGTTCAAGCCAGCAGGCCTATTTAACTTCCAAATAGGGGGCGTGAATGTTGCGGAAATGGATATGGCAAATCCCATAAAGGAAAATTATACATTGTTCGATTATCCGTTTGTGGGCACCAACTCCGAGTTTAGCTCGCGTGGGGGCACGGTTTCCAGGTTAGTAATAAACTCCGTAGAGCAAGACGTTCTTTTTCAGTCTGGTGCGGGCGGCTTGTCGAGCATCGTGTTCTCGCTCGAAGAGATGGTCTCGGATGATCCCGCTTTTGAAGATTCTCATGACCTTTATAGCATCGAAACGCAAAACTATCCTATCTGGTCGGGTGAGAAGTT
>JAEOUI010000153.1 GCA_016839425.1 Promethearchaeota archaeon | reverse complement strand
TTGAAATATTGAGAGTCGAAATCAGAATCAGTTTTATATTGCCTTTCTTCAGTTTTTTTTTCGGTTTCTGATATTATTACCAACTCCTTTTAGTTATTATCATAAAAATAAAAAAAAAATAAATTTACAAAGATACGATTCTTCCACCTTCGCTCATCTCGAGAAAGGAAGCGGCACCAACAGGATCTTCAACGAAGTCGAAAAGTTGCTCTCTTTTAATACCCATTAAATCCATTGTCATTTGGCAAGGATATAATTTCATATTGCCATTGTCGATTGCTTCCTTGATCATTTCCCAAGGATTTTCAATTCCAAATTTTTTCAACTTTTTTAAGAACATCTTCGCAGCCATTCCTTTCATTGGAAAGGGCATTCCTGATACTTTTGGCTTGAATTTCTTTTTCAACAGGAATAATCCCCAGAATGTGAAAAAGAAATTCATCTTAGTATCCATTGCATCACCTGTAGTTCCCAGGATCATCATCATTGCAAATTTTTCAAAAGATTTGTCCTTTACAATAAAATTTATCGTTTCAACCATATTTTTATTCACCTTTTATTTTCTTTTTTTTAGCTTGTTTTTATTTTAAAAAAATTTTTTAATTTACATCCAAGATATAATCTTTTCAGAGCTTTCTAAAACATCTACGAGATTTATATATTCAATTGGCTCGATTTTATCGAATAAACCATCCAAACTAATACCTCGTGCTTTCAAATCCGGAATCATTACAAAAAAGCTAACAGGCAAATCTAATAATTTTTCAATGTTTTCTTTTGCTTTTCTTTTTGAAGAGCCAAGTATAACAGAGTCGTGTATCAAGACCATACCAACCTTCAAACCGCTTGTAACTTGTTCATGTATTAAAGGAATAATCGTATCTAAATGAATAGCAGCGTTAGAACCATAACCATACAAATATGTAATATTTAATTTATCCATTTTTAATATCACCTTTAAAAGTAAAAACATGTGCTTGCATCATCAATAAGACATTTCAAATCTTTCATACTAATCACGGTCAAGTTTTCGTAATCGATTAAATCGTCTTTAGATAATCCCGACGCTTCTAAGGCCGTATCCAAGACTTTTAACTCCAAATCTGATAAATCTGCCATTTCTAAAGGCTCTTCGTAAGAATCCATGCCTATTGCCTTTGGTTCTGCTTGTTTGTTCAAGAGATAGACAGAATCTCCAGTAAACACAATCTTACAATCTAATTCTTCTCCAAGTCCCATAAATCCAGATCCTAATCTTATTGCTTCAATAGCAGAATTCTTACCAATAGGGGATTTTTCGCAAATAATTATAACAGATTCAACCATATTTTTCAACCTCCTACTCCAAATACGATCAATTTATCAGATTCGTAAGCCCAGTTGGATAGTTCACCAAGTCCCTCGTCTTTTCCAGTATATATGAAATTATTTTCTTTTATTCCAGTTAATCCAACCCATGTACTACATCCTGCTACAGGTATGTTATATTTTTCACAGAATTCTTCCAATCTTTCTGGTAGATTTCTCGTGGAAGATCCAACATTGATATCCTTCTTAAGATTATATACACCGCTTCCAAACGTAAATATCCCCTTTATTTGGTGCCCCTTTTCAACAAGCGCTTTACATAGATTTATTAATGTATCGGTTGCTTCAAATTTATAAGGTTCCGTGCAGAGCAAAAAAGTATATGTTGACATTTATCGTACCTCTATAATATCCAGAAAAATTTCATGCTTTTTTTATCAGAAAAGTAATGATTTCTCCGTCTTGATTCGTTTCAAGAATTTCATCTCCCGTTTTTTTAATAAGGGCGGGAATGTCTTTTAAGGCTCCAATATCGTCAGCAATAAGTTCAATCGTTTGTCCTGAGGCCATATTTTTAAGCTCTTTCTTTGTTAACAATACCGGCATTGGACATTTTTTTCCTTTTGCATCAATAGTTTTTTCTGCCATTTTTCTCAATTTTCATATTTTTTTTGAATATTTTTTTTGAATTCTATATCACGAAAGTATCGTGATTATTTTGCTATCTATCACAAGTCAATGGTCATTTATAAATTTATAGCATTAAAAAACTAATAATTTATAAATAGACCTCAAAAAAGTAACTTATGTTTTTAAATAAGTATCACAAAACAAAAGTTTAAATTAATATAATTCCTTGATAAATATTAGAAAGGTTTAAACACTCATTATTTCATAAAAGAATATATATCATCAGATCATGGCAAGAACAATGGATTTTATAGACATAGACGATAAGGACAAGAAAATCTTGGAACTCTTACAACACGACGCTAAAACTTCGTTAAGAGACATATCAAAGGAAACAGGCCTTAGTACGACTGCGATAAGAGCCAGATTAAACAAGCTTAAAGAAGAAGAAGTGATAAAAAGCCAAATAACTTTAATAGACTGTAGAAAATTAGGATATCGAGAAATGGTAATGGCATCTTTAAGGGTTAATTCCTCTCAACCATTAGACGAGATAAAAAAAAAAATTGATGAAATGGAAATGATTAAGTACGCCTACATTATCACGGGAGAATATCCACTTTTTCTCATGTTCAAGTGTCTCGACCACGGTGATTCAATGAAGCAAATTGAAGCCTTGAGAAATCTTCCTGGAGTGGAGGAAGTCAAAACACAAATCGTTCTTGATCGAATTAAAGAAGATCATTCAATAATAATTCCCTAAAAATATTTGATATTTTTGGATGAATTGAAGGT
>JAEOUI010000535.1 GCA_016839425.1 Promethearchaeota archaeon | reverse complement strand
TTTTTAATATGTATTATCAACATAAGATTCAGTTATTTAGAGAAAAATGCCATTATTGAGAAACCGATAATCCCTCTAATAGATTTCGGGAGTATTAACGAAAATAATAATATGGAATATTATATTAGTCGTTTAAACGATTATTTCAATTCTTTGGAACCTCAGCTAACAACAAAAATTCCTCATAATGGTGAAATAATAGATATTAACACACAACAGTTTCGAGATATTCTTGATGAAACAATAAATAATATTGAAAAAATTGTACAAAAAAACGACTTAGTGATTACAGAAAGAACGCAAGAAACTCTAAATAAGGAATTAGATATTTTAGAAAAATATTATAATCAACGTTTTGAGGAATTAGAAAGGCGAATTGAATTAGCATTAGAAAGGACCGATTTAGAAGATCAAAAGGCTTTTAGTGAGAAATTAGAAATCCTAAAAGAGGAACAGTCGGTAAAAAGGGCAGAGATCGAGGAAGTTTATCAAGTTGAGACAGAATATGAACTAATTGGAGCCGCACTGATCTATGTTCCCACCATTTTCTATTATAAGTGCCAAATCACATCTAGCTTTGGAAATATGGAAACTAAATTTTTCTATGATATTTTTGAAAATAATTTAAGACCTCTAATGTGCAAATGTGGAAAAGAAATATTAACTGGAACGATGTGTGAGAATTTACATATTTCTTGCATTGAATGTATTACAGATTGTAAAGAATGCGGAAAAGCTCTTTGTTTAGAATGCAACTATATGATCTGTAGAAAATGTCATAGACCATTATGTAATGAACATGCTCATGAATGTGAGAATTGTAGTAAAAATAATAGAATAAATAAATGGACATGCTCAGATCACTTGTATATATGTGAAATTTGTGGAAAGAATGTATGTCCCGATTGCTCAACCAAATGCCCCGTTTGTGGTAAGATATTTTGCATAGATCATGAAGAGCAAGTAATTTTTTGTAAAGCATGTGAGAAATATTATTGCATTGAGCACTCGTTTACTTGTGCTCATGATAATTTAACTTATTGCCAAAATGAAGCCTTCAAATGCAAGTTTTGCCAGCAAATTTATTGTAGGGATCACATGTATGAAAATTTTGTCTGTCATACATGTACAAAATCAACTAAAGAACGATTTTACAAATTTCTAAAAAAAGAAAAGGGAGAATTAAAAATACCCCATAGCATATTGAAATCATACAATAGTGAGATTATGGCATTAAAATATGGTCGGAAAACCTATAAAGTACCGGAGAATTTGAAGGATGTACGTTTTGGAGAAAATAAAAATTATTTAATATTTTTATTAAAAAAATTCTCTAAAACAATAGTGATAACGCATAATAAATTGGATAATAAAGAATTGATATGTATCGTACCCAATATTTTTGGAAAAATACGGAATTTATTCGGGAAGCCTAAAGGAGTTCAAGAATATGAACCAATAAACAAATTAATCACTTTTAATAAAAAGGGGGGATAAAAATAGCAGAACACAAAGATTTATCCGCAATTGAATGGTTTGAACTGGGACAATATCATTCAAGTCTAAAGAATTCAAGAAATGCCATAAACTGTTATATAGAGGCAGTCTCAAAAGATCCAAAACTGTTCCAAGCTTGGAGTAATCTTGCTGCTGAATATTTTAAATTAAAAAAATATAAAGTATCTATAGAATGTTGCAAGCAAGCAATTAAAGAAAATCATAGAGATAATAAATCATGGCTAACTCTTGGCGCTAATTTTTTTCAGATGAATGATGATGGAAGGGCTTTATTTTGTTTCGACAGGGCTAAGGTCTTAGGCAATAAAAAAGCGGAGAAGTTCTTGGACCAAGCTTCGAAGTTAAATGATAAGATCTTTAAAGCGAGTCCGATTGATGTCAATTCAGAGATCACGGAATTTAATGAACAAACGATCGAGAAAGACGTGGAAAAAGAGATTTTAAAGAAAAAGAAAGAAGGGTTTAAGTTTAACTATAGGCCAAAAATTCCCTCTAAAAAGGAAGGCTATTTAGAAAAGTTATCCCAGTTCTTACTTGAATTTGGGAAAGGATTAATATTGAATCATGGGGGAATTATCTCGATTTTAGAACTCTATTCATTAATTAAAGAAAATTATCC
>JAEOUI010000013.1 GCA_016839425.1 Promethearchaeota archaeon | reverse complement strand
TAGATCATTTTTTATAACTTGAGGTGTGCTTATTATGATTCTCGCTTTACTAAAACCCAGCATTCGCTGTTTTGGAGAAACCTTTCCGGTCAAAAGAAGAATTTCATTTTCTTTAATTTCCAAAAATTTAGTGACCGATGATACATGTTGCGATACTAGAGGCCTTGTTGGAGCAAGAACCAATATTTTGCCATGTGTTTTATATTTTTTTAAGCGCTCTGCCATTAGTAAAATAGCAATAATTGTTTTTCCTAATCCGGTAGGTAAAACTACTAATGAATTTTTATTTTTACACTTGTTAAATATGTCATGCTGAAAAAGTCGGTAGTTGATAGTATCTGATTTCAAAAATGGACCGTTAAAATATTCTGGAACATCTAATCTCATATAGGAGAATAGAATTTGTGGAGTAATATAAAAACCATGACCGTGAAAAATTTTTAAATTCATTTAACACGGCCATGGAAAAAAAAGTATGATTTAAATAAGAAAATGCATCCAACATTCAAAAGAAAGTACTTGACTATAAGTTTAGATATTACTTTTAGAAAGCTATCTGAAAGAAATGATTATAAAAAATAAAAGTGTGGTAATTTCATTGGAATCTAAGCAGGATAAAATTTGATCTTATTCCTTTCAATCCTTCTTTTGATTAACCCCTCTTCTTCCAGCATTCTTAGAGTTAAACAAATCCAACCCCGAGCGACATTTTGTATCACTGCTGTATTATTAAGATACAATTTATTAATGATTCCAGAAGGCGATATTCCATTTTGAGCGCTCTCTTTAACTAACTTTAATACTTGTTCCTTACGAACTTTTCGATGCTTTATTATCTCTGAGATTCGTTCGCTTGGATTTGTTATTGGACTACCATGGGCAGGCAAGATGAGCTCAAGTTTGGGTAACCTTTCTGCTTGCTTTACGGAGTTCACATAATCGCCAATGTTACATTCGGGCGGTCCTAACCATGTCGTTATAGTTCGTAAAATGTTATCACCGCTGAAAAGCACGCCTTTTTCCTCATTGTAGAGGTAAATGTGATCGGATGCATGACCTGGTGAGGAAATAATTTGCCACGATTCTCCATTAATGGAGATTATTGAGTTTTGTTGGATGATCTGGTCAGGTTCATCTATAAAATTTAATCCATACAATCTCCTATATAATCTCCATACGAAAAACTGTGATATCTTGCTTATTATTCTGCGAGTTCTAGATCTAACATTTAACATTTCTTCTTGATAATCTTGCGGTTCAAAATTTGTTCGAAAGTCTTTTTTGCTTTTTAAAATATCGCTCGTCTTTTTTGTCATTAAAATCCTTACGCCTAATTTTTCCCGCAAGGATTTAAGTCCGCTACTATGATCGGGATGCCAATGACTAGGAATAATTCTAGTCAAGTTAATTTTTTCCCCTTTTTCGTTATAAGATTGTTCTAGATGTTTTACTTTCCTGACCACATAGTTGATGGTTTTTTTATTACCATAACCAGCATCAAAAATTAACCCATCTGGACCCGCCAGAATATAAATATTTTCAGGAGGTTTAATAGCCCCAAATTTTCCTTTTTCTTGAATTAAGAAAATGTTTGGAAAGACTTCTTCCATTATGCAAGTGAATTATTCACAACTTTTTTAATTTTGTATTTCTTAGGACTATGAATCCGTGTAGAATAATGCATCATCTATATTGTTCGATCTATCAAAGCATTCTCTTAAGTCATCTTCTATTGTTAGAACACAAGAACGCATGAGCGCATTCTTTCCAAATAGATATAGGAGTAGTTCATTGTTCGGTTCTTCCTTGAGATTAATGCAGGTGTTAATTACGATCCCAAGGGTTTTTTGTCCCGACTTTACAAAATCTACCAAATCCAAGCCCGTTGGTAAATCCAACCCTATGAATTTATCACCTTGAGGTATACTTGACATTTTCCACATCATTAAATAACCTTTAATAATGTCTAAAGGTGTATCTTGGGATCTATCTTGAACAAGGGAATCACTTGCATTGAAGTATAATATATTATTTGTGGAAGAGCATAAACAATAAGCAATAATGGCATTCTCAGGATTTTCCATTATCGGATCTAAGACCCCCTTAATTTCACCTAAGTTTTCAGTAATATATTGATTTAACTTGACATCGTTGAGAACATTGGAAATTTCCCTATCTAATGCTTCATTATTCAAGCGCTTGGTCTCGTCTCCAAATTTTACATCTTTAAAATGATTTTCGTAAATGTATTTGAGCTTGTATTTCAACGCCTCATCAATGTGATACTCGTCAAATAACGCGGCTAATAATAATCTCCGATTCTCTCCCACGTGATCTATATTCTCAATTAACATGGTTTGATTCGCAAAATCAATATTTTTAAGAGGAGATTTTAATTCCAAGGATATGGAATGAATTGCCGTGCAAAAACCCGAAAGCAAGTCTCTATCAATGTTTATTTCATCTTGGCTCAAGTAGAACTGCAATAACCCCGACTCCCCAATAAGCAAAAATTTTCGAATCATAAC
>JAEOUI010000152.1 GCA_016839425.1 Promethearchaeota archaeon | reverse complement strand
TCTTTATTTGGAAGAGAATTGAAGAAGAATGGGCGGCACCTTATCCCTGGTACTTGAAATGGTATTATTTGTTTACTGATTCGCCTCGTGCTTTTTGGGACATCAATCACATGCGAAAAAAAGCTCCGGGCAATACAATATTTTGGACAATTGTATTATTATATGCGTTTAGTTGGATGGCACTTTTCTCCCACTTTAGGGTCGAGAGATATTCGGTAGAGGCAAATATCTATTGGATTCCTTGGATGGGATTTATTGCCGGATTTATTTTTGGAATGGCGTACCACTTTCTGTTTTTTCAGGTTGTAATGTGGTTTTTTACTCGAGGTGCAAATTACGCCGTTGATTATTCAAAGAAGTTAGAATCGCGATTTGGGAAGAAATCAGAAGAAAAAGTAGAACAATTTCAAGAAGCTCAAATGAGCGTTTTCAGCATTTATAAAGGAGGCGTGCTCCAACAGCAGCAAGCTCATAAGAGAAAGATGATGTTATGTGCTTTCGTGCCGTTCATCATTATGTATCTAATTGAGATCATTGTTCTCGGAGTTGCTTTTCCAAATAATATAGTATTTAACGATGCCGGTCTCGACTTTGTCTTCAAGGAGAACATGGCGGTATGGACTGCTATATACGCAATGGAAGCCCTTATTATGATGTTGTGGGTTCCATCTTTAATGGCAATTGCCATTAGAGAGCTTTCTAACTCCTCGACTTATCGCGTGGTGGTGTCGTCGTACATTGTAGGAGTCATTATTGGGATTTTCTATTATTTTTTGAGACCCGTTTTTATGATTTAAGGATGTTTTTGATTAATAAATTTCTTTATTTAAAATTTTATACATAATTGAAATAAATTTGTTTAGCGAGATTTTAAGCGTTGTTAGAACAATCCTAAAATGATAAAATTATTATTAGATATCGTATTTATAAAAATCATTAGTATTGAAAATAATTCTTACGAGTGAAAACAAACATGCCACGACCTGGATTACGATCAAAGGCTCAAAAAAGACACGCCTTAAGGACTCCTGGAAACAAGAATGTAACTCATTATTGGAGGAAAAAACCTCATAAGAGTCAATGCGCTATTTGCAAAACTCCCCTTCAGTCAATACCACAACTTCGTCCTGCGGAAATGAAGAAGACGAATCTCACTGCTCGAAAAGCAAATCGACTCGAAGGAGGACGATATTGTGCCAAATGTCTTCAAGGAGTGATTAAAGAAATGGTTTATCGTCAATAAATATTTTAATTCTCCGTATTTTATTACATCTTATTTGATTCATTCCAAGATTCGACAATGATAATCACGATTTCGGGTTTACACGGAACTGGAAAGTCAACGATTGGAAAAAAGATCGCCAATGCTCTTGGCTTAACATATTATTCGACAGGACAAGCCTTTCGCGATCTTGCGAAAGATCACGGAATGACATTAGAAGAATTTACGACTCACGCAGAGAACAATCCCATTATTGATAAGGAACTTGACGATAAAATATTACAATTGGCAGCGGAAGGAAATATTGTCATTGATAGCCAATTGAGCGGATATATTTTAGAATCGAAAGCAAATTTTAGAATTCTCCTTGCGTGCCCCCTTCAAACGAGAGTCAAGAGAATGGCAGATAGAGACGAAACATCTTTTGATGAAAAATTGAAAGAAACCATCCTTAGGGAAAATTCGGAAAGAGAACGATTTAAAGAACTTTACAATATTGACATGGGAGACGAAGTCAAGGCGAACGAGATTCACAATTTAATCCTCCAGACCGAAAAAATGTCGGTTGAAGAAATCGTAAGGGCAATTCTCAATAAAATTAATAACGATTAACACGCTTCAAGAAACAATTATTATTTTTTAAATTAGTTAAAATTTGTCATAACTTTAATTTAATAATAACTAAAATAAGTAAAAAATATATTTTACGCTTAATTTTTACTATTAACTTATCGAACTTTCTCTACTTGGGGAAATGCAAGCAAGTATAGAAACACGATTGTAAATAATTTGGTGACGAATTATGAGCGTTTACGATATTGGT
>JAEOUI010000151.1 GCA_016839425.1 Promethearchaeota archaeon | reverse complement strand
GTTGACAATCGAATTAGATCCAATCACTTTAACAACTGACAATCAAATAATAGAAAATCTAGAATTGAGAAATCAACTCACGATCCGTGCCAATAACATAACGGTTCTAAACTGCAGGATATAGGGTTCTGAAAATGTAGCTTGCATATACATAAACGCAGGTACGGGAATTAAAATTGAGCATTGCGAATTAGGAAAAGAAGTGCCCTGCGGAGTCAAGGGAATTACCGCACTTGCGAGAGACTCGTTCGGAGCAGGTGAATTTATCGAATTCTCTGTCCGCTACTGTTATTTTCATCACATTGACGACGGTATCTTTATAGGACAGACAGCCACATATTCAAATGCAACTCATAAAGCCGTAATTGAACATAATTACATAACGGATATCATTGCTACTGAAGGATCGCACAATGACGGCATTCAATGCCAGGGTCCCATAAGTTCCTTGTTGATTCAACATAATAACATTCAAAATCCTAACCAACAGACTTCTGCAATTAGTTTCTTTTCCGCATGGGGTTCAATTGACAATGTAATTGTGAATCATAACCTTCTTAACGGTGGACAATACACTATCTACACGCGGGTTAATCCTTTTCCTACGACTAATTTAACCATAACAAATAATTATTTCGGGAGGGATTATATATCCTGGTTGTGGTCAACGGATATTATATGTGATACGAACGGTAATTTATGGTACGATACTGAAGAAAGCGTGAGCGGGCACCCAGAATCTGGGGGTTTAGAATAAGATTTTATTTTAAATACTAATATTTTAAGTTTAAATAATAGAATTTTTAATTTATTTTTAATAAATCACATAATTAATTGAAATGCTAGCAACAATAAATTTCAGCATTTTCATAATTGCTTTTATCCTTATGGGATATTTATACATTTCCAGCCTCCAACCCGCTAAAAGAAGCGAGAGGCGAGGAGAAAAGGCGTGGAAGGAGTGCAAGAGGTTGAGGAGTGTAAGTGGTGTTTTTGAATTGATAACCATTCTCAACTTAATTCTATGGATTTGGTTTCCCCTATCTATATTTGGTAAATGGACAATAAATCCGAATATTTGGATAGGAGTCATTATTGGAATCGTCATGCTAATTCCATTAAGCCTTGTCATGTTCTTGGGAATTAAAGACGCGGGTTCCGAAACTCTTGCGCCTTCAGAAAACACGGCAATGTATGGAGGAATCTACAAGCACATCCGGCACCCTCAATCGCTAGGAGAATTTCCAATGTATGTTGCGATTGGATTTATGCTTAACTCTTGGTTCTTGATCATTACATGTACCTTGGCCATTGTGATTTATACACCGATAATGATTCATTTCGAGGAAAAAGACCTTGTAAAACGCTTTGGAGATAAATACAAGGAATATCAAAAAACAACGGGAGCGTTATTTCCGAGGATTAAAAAACAATTCTCTTGAAAAAAAATGTCAATACATATGAATTGATTTCACATCTTAAGGGTAATAGAAAAATTTGGAAGCGTGAATTCAAGAACGATTACTCAAAAGAAAAGAATTTTATTTTGAACTTTATCTGTTTATATTAAATAATTTAATCAGAAGTAGGTGTCCCGCATCTTTGACATGTTTCTGCATCTTCTTTTAAGGGAATTCCGCAATACTTGCATTCTCGTGGTTTGTATTCCTTTAATGATTCTTGAACATTTTTTAATATATCTGATCCACACATTGGACAGAATTTTCCTCCAATATTGGTTAATTCCTCACCGCAATTGATGCATTTATATAATGGAACGATTTTTTTTTCAACAATCACTTTATTTTCAAAATCCCAAAATTTAATGCTGTTTTGCTCGAGTCCAGCGTTCTTATAAATGCTACTGGATCCACTCACGAGCGTTTTTCCATCAGTAGTGAGAACTAAACTTCGTACTTCACCAGTATGTCCTATAAACTTGCCTAATAATTCTCCCGTAAATGAAGACCATGCTCTTATTGCGTAGTCGTTTGATTCGGGATCATAATTTGGATCCAATTTAGAGTATCCTGCCCCAGCACTTATTATGTACCTGCCATCTGTGGAGAATTCTAATGCGTTTATTCGTCCGGGATGACCTTGTAAAATCTTTAAGACCTTTTTTGATTCAAGATGCCATATTTTAATAGTTTTATCGTCGCTTCCACTCGCAAAAATTTCTTCCTGAGGAGATATTTTAAGTGACCATACACTCCCCTCGTGTTCCTTGAATTTTTCTAAAATATCAAAATTTTTCCTGTCCTTATTATATTTCACCAAAAATATTGTTCCGTCTCCCATTCCGCATAGTAATTTCTTTTCATCGGATAAATATGACAGTGAAAATACGCCCGAATTCGAGAGTTTAGTGTTTAGTACGAGGCTCTTATCTTTCATCTTAAACAATGATAGCGAACCATCATTGAATCCTGCAACTAAATATTTATCTTTTTTTGAAATCGCCAAGCAAAATGGAATGTTCTTTCTCGTTTTTAAAACGCACGAGCATTTTTTTGTCTTATAGTCCCAGATTTTTATAGTTCTATCGTGACCGCACGAGATAATATAATCTTGCGCTCTCGAAAGAATCATTGCAGTTATTGCTCCAATGTGTGCTTTCTCAATCTCGCTTGTCATATTACCTGTTTTTACAACCCAAGTTATGATTGATGTCTTATCTTTATTAAAGCCGTCTCCTGCACTTAGTACTGATTCTCCATCTTCTGCAAGAATTAAAGACGAAACTCCTCGCTCGTGTTTAGCAACGGTTTTGACAGACATGTCTATTCTCATTTATTAAGCACTTTTTAAAATGTATTTAAATTATAGATAAAAATTAGGATAACAGATTTAATTATTTTTTACTAAAATAACTACTTTTCTAATCATGAACATTTAATCATAATATATTAAAAGATATTTCACAAAATTACCATACACATTTATAAACCTATCTGTATTATGAAGACTCACAATCGGAGTTTTTTGATTATAAAGATAAAGAGAGTGAAATTAAACACATGAGTATACAAAAAGGTGTACATTAC
>JAEOUI010000150.1 GCA_016839425.1 Promethearchaeota archaeon | reverse complement strand
CGAGAAAAACAATATAAAAGTGCATTTAAATAAGAGCATAACCCAAATAGACCCAAAAAAAAAAGTGTTCTTCGTTGATGAGAGCGATTCTCCCGTTCATTACGATAAATTAGTATTAGCAACGGGAAGCGTGCCAAATATTCCTCCTATTAAAAATGCAATCGACTTGAACGGTAAGGGCGTGTTTACATTAAGATCTATCAAAGATGCCTTGGATATTAAAGCATATATCACTGATTTGGATGTAAAAGGTGCCATAATCGTGGGAGGAGGTTTATTAGGATTGGAATTAGCAAAACAAATTAATGATTGCGGATTAAACACGACCGTTGTTGAATTCTTTCCGAGACTTCTTCCAAGACAATTAGATGTTGATTGTGGCGGAATGCTCAGGGAAAAAATCGAATCTATGGGAATTAAAGTCGTTTTAAATGCCTCCACCGAAGAGATCTTAGCGGATAATCATGGTGTTAAAGGTGTCCGATTAAAAAAAGGAACAATTTTAAACGGAGAACTCGTCCTAATACAAGCAGGAATTCGACCTACAATAGAACTTGCTCGAGATGCTGGTCTCGAAACAAATAAAGGGATAGTAGTTAATGAGTTCTTAGAAACTAGCGTAAATGATGTATATGCCGTCGGTGATTGCGTCGAATTTAACGGTCAAATATGGGGCATCATCCCCGCATGTATTGATCAGGCTAAGATCGTTGCAAATTCTATTTTAAGTGGTAAGAAATTAAAATACAATGGAACTGTTCCAAAGAACACGCTTAAAATCGTTGGAATTGATCTTACTTCTATTGGAATTTTTGATCCCGAGGATAAGGATACCGTAGGCGCAGGATGGCAAATACTAAAAGGTATTGATTCAAAGCAAAAATGCTACAAAAAAATTGTTCTAAGGGATAACAACCTCAAAGGGGCAATTTTATTTGGGGAAAACGAAGCAACATCGTTTGTGACGAAAAATATTGATAAATCCATCAAAGAAGCCGAATTAAGGAAGATTATAAATTTATATAAGTGGATATGTAGTGGATGTAGCACCATTTACGACGAGGCCATCGAAGAATTATTATTCAAGGATCTCCCGGACGATTGGACTTGTCCTGAATGTAAAGGTCTAAAAAAAAATTATCAAAAAGAAATATTAGAATAATAATTATTATTAAGGAGAATATTGAAAAATGCCAATTTATAGGTGCAAGAGATGTAATTTTCTTTATATCGACGAACAAAACGAGAAAAATTTTGAGTCATTGAACGAAAATAATTTTAAATGCCCTCGGTGTAAATGTTCAAAAAGGCTTTTTGAAAAAATAAACTAAAAAATTCACATTTTTCATACAAATAAATTAAAATTTTACATCAATTTTTTAATTAGATCTTTTTTAACTATAAATCATTTTTGAGATTAGATTTATTATCATGATATTTGTACTTTAGGAGAACATGATACGACATGATTTGAAAATACCTCGTTGTATGAGCACTCAACATCCCGATAATGTGAACACGCCTTTTTTTTCGGAAAGCTCTGAGATTGGTGGAGAAGACGAGATTAAAGAATGTTTTTACGCTTTTTCACACTTAGGATGTGACGAGCAGATGTGGGATTGCGAAGGAAAGGAAATAGATACTTATGTAGTAAAAAAACTCATTACGAAGTATCAAAATTATTTTGAAACGCATCGACTTGGAAAGGAAGTTTTTCTCACTTTAAGAGTCCCAAATCCAACCGTTGAAAGAGCAGAAGCCAAAATATTAATCGAGACATTAGAAAGTATTCCTAGATCGTTTGATGCTGCCAATCTTCTTTATAACGACGATATTCCTCCCATTTTCGAAGTAATTCTACCCATGACCGTCTCTTCCAAATGTGTTGACCGTGTTTACAAGTATTACAAAGATTTTGTTGTTGGTAAACAAGGAAAGTCATTTCAAGAAAACGATATTACGATAGCAGAATGGATAGGTAAATTTGCTCCAGACAACATTAATGTCATTCCTTTAATCGAGGATTTAGAACATATGTTAAACGCCGATGCAATATTAAAAGAATATTTAAAAGACAAGAAAGTAGAATATCATAGAATATTCTTTGCTCGTTCTGACCCTGCGATGAATTATGGTTTAGTATCTGCTGTTATAATAAATAAAATTGCGCTTCAGAAGATCCACGCTCTCTCAGAAGAAATTAGCGTTGACCTTTATCCAATAGTCGGCGTGGGATCGGCTCCCTTTAGAGGTAACTTAACCCCTCAGACAGTAAAAAGGGTGGCAAAGGAATATCCATTTACTCATACTTACACGATTCAATCTGCTTTTAAATACGATAACACGCCTGAGGAGGTAATGGCTGGAATCAAGTTCTTGATGGAACGAAAAACATCCAAGCCTCGTATTGTTGACGAATCGAAATGCTTGGACATCATTGAAAGATATTCACGAGAATATT
>JAEOUI010000149.1 GCA_016839425.1 Promethearchaeota archaeon | reverse complement strand
TTTTATAAAGATTTTTCTTTTCTATTTTTTTATTTATATATTTTTTATAATTATTTATTGATATATTTTTGTTTTTTTTTTTATTTTTATATTTTTTTTTTATATTTTTTTTAAATTTTTTTTTTAGTTTCCATTTTTTTTCAACTAGATTGTAACTAAAGTTTTACCACATTATTGTATGGCACAAAAAAAAAAAGCGAATCATTATTAAGTTTTTCGCCGTTTTTTATCGATAAAATCGATAAATTATCATGTAAAAGAGGAGTTTATTAATTGTTCTAATAGCTTATAATCAAAAATTATTAATTTTCTTGCAAATTTCACTAATTAGCAAAAAAGGCATGTTAAAAACAAATAAAAACAATTGTTTTACTAAAAAATATCAAATGCTTTGAGTATGATCTCATGAGAAACGAAGGAATGAAAAAGGAGGAGATTTTACAGTTCCTTGACAAGAAATTAGACGATGATTACGCTTACGATATGGGATACATTTTAGGTTCAATGTGCACTGAACCTCTCGATTTTGGCAAAGAAGTATTTACAAAATACATGCATAAAAATTTAGGAGATCCCGGGCTTTTCAAGGCTACAGCGGAGTTAGAAAATGAGTTAGTTGCAGATATAGGAGAATTATTAAACGGAGAGAACATCATCGGCACATTTACAACTGGAGGATCTGAAGCAAACATTGTTGCTATGAGACTGGCAAGGAAATCGAGACCTGACATTAAAAATCCCGAGATCATAGTGCCCGCATCTGCGCACATGTCGTTTGAAAAAGGAGCGGATCTCATGGGCGTTAAGGTTAAAAGAGCTAATTTAAAGGAAGACTTTGAGTTAGATTTGGAACATTTTGAGTCCCTAATCAACGATAATACTTGCGGAATCGTGGGGATTGCTGGAACGACTTCGTTAGGACTAGTAGATCCAATTCAACAGATGGCGAAATTAATTGACGAAAAAGATATATTCTTTCATGTGGACGCTGCATTTGGCGGATTCGTACTTCCCTTTTTAGAAAAGCTTAGTCATCAAATACCTCCATGGGACTTTCGTGTAAAATCTGTTTGCTCAATTACATCAGATCCTCATAAAATGGGACTTGGGATTATACCATCGGGAGGATTATTTTTAAAAGACGCATCCATACTAGAACACGCGGGATTCGAAATACCTTATCTCGCTGGTGGTGGATTCAAACACTTGCATATTGTAGGCACTCGACCTGGAGGGACCGTTATTGCGTTTTGGGCAATTATGAATTTCTTGGGAGTAGAAGGTTATAAAAAAATCGTAAAACAATGCATGGATAACACATATTACTTGGCAAAACGCGTCTCGGAGATAAAAGGGGTGAAATTAGCAGCAAATCCCTTGATGAATGTGTTGGGAATTACCACGGAAAATGGAAAAAGCGTTTGCGAGATGGACAATGAATTTCGAAAGATTCATTGGATGCTTGGAAAATTCACGGATTTGAATCTCATACGCGTTGTGATAATGCCACATGTTACGAGAGAACACCTTTCTAACTTCTGTGCCGATCTAGAAGGTATTGTAAAGAAATTAAAATTAGCTTGAAAATAACAAGAATTTTTGTCATTTAATCCTTAGCCTATTTTAAAAGCTTAAACTCTATTAATTTTGTTTATTAGGTTAATTTTAAATAAGTATTTACATTAAAAACTGTTACATTTCAAACCAATTATTCAATGAAATAATTTGTTATCTGTTAAATATCACGCTAATTAAACAGGATCTTTGAGGTAAATATCAGAACAGGACATTTATCAAAATCTTTATCAAAAAGTATTCAAAAATTAAAAAATAGTGAAAAGTCATATGGGTGAAAATTTAGATTTAGACGACCTAAAAAGGCAGCTACGAGATCAATTTAATAGGCAAAATCACGCTCTCACTATCGAGTTAGCAAATAAAATTATCGAACAAGAGCCTGATTACTACGATGCCTTGGAATATCGACTCATCTCAACTTATGGAATAAAACAAGCAGCTCCAGAAAGCGAAAAGGAAGGCTTAAGCTCGAAATACAAGGAGCTTGCCCTAATCATGATAAAATACATGGAAGAAAAAGGAGATTTTACAAAAGACTCTCGAAAGCAATACACTTATGTTGTAGCTCGAAATAACCTTGGTTGGGAAGAAGTTCTTCATGGGAAAACGAAATTAGATTGGGAAAATGGGTTGAAACATGTGGAAGAAGGGTTGAAATATGACCAACCGTCCTTTGCCTTAGATACGAAAATTCGATTGCTTTTAAAATTGGAAAGAAAGGGCGAAGCTTATGAGATAGCCCTTAGCATATTAAAGAAAAATGAAAAAGAAAAGGATGTTCAAGATATAAAAGCAAATGCAGAATTCGTGGAATGGGTAAAGAAAAACCATTCCTCCGACATAATAATCGTTGACAAGCACGAAGGCATGGATCCTAAAGATAAAATATTCCTACAAGAGTTAGAAGCCCTTATAAATAGAACTTTGAAAGAATTAGAACCAGAGAAAGAGGGAAAGTTAGGATATAAAAGAGAAAATAATAGAATTACTTGGCTCTGCTTATACGATTTATATAACATAGAATCTATTCCAAATAGCATTGTTAATTTGGATAATTTAAAGGAGTTAGAGATATCTTATTGTGGTTCATTAACGACTTTACCTGAAGACTTGGGTAATCTAAAGAAGCTTGAAGCGTTAACGATAAAGAATTGCTATAGAATTGAACGTCTCCCTGAGTCTTTAGGAAACTTAGAAAATCTAAAGTGGTTCACATTAAATTACATCAGAACATTAGAGACTTTACCAAGCACTATGGGAAACCTGAGAAACCTTGAAACCCTCAATATTAATCAATCAGGAATAACTTCCCTTCCCGAAGATATCGCCAACATGCAACTTTTATCGACTATTAAAATTAAAGATTGCCCACTTGAAAACATTCCAGAGAGTATTTGCGATTTATCTTCTCTGAAAAATTTAGAAATAAAATATTGTGATTCTCTTCGAGCTCTTCCCGAAAACATCGACAAACTCAAAACTTTAGAAATATTAGTTCTTGAGAGTCTTTCTGGAATAGAATCACTGCCAGATAGATTTGGGGATTTAAACAAATTGAACAAATTTGAGATGTCTCGATTGTCCGAACTTTCTGAATTACCAGAGTCTATTGGAAATTTGCACTCGTTAGAATACTTGATTATTAATCGATGTAGGGGTCTTAAAAAAATTCCTGAAAGTGTTGGCAATCTCACGAATCTACGAGAATTTACACTTCAGGAATGTAATGGAATAAGTTCCATTCCGGCAAGTTTAATTAAGCTTGAACAGCTTGAAAAAATCGATATTTTATCTTTATCAGACGATTTTAAGGTACTTCCAGATAACCTTGGAGACTTGAAATCCTTAAAAAAGTTAATTATTTCACGCTGTTATTCAATGGAAATGTTACCAAATTCATTAGGCAATTTGCTCAATCTCAAGGAGCTGGAGATTTCATATTGTCGCCAGTTAAAAAGCCTTCCAAATAGTATGGGAGATTTGGCAGCTCTTACGAAATTATCTCTATACGAATGTGAAAATATAGAAAATATACCTGAAGAACTTGCAAATATTAATTCCTTAGAAGAAATACGACTTAATGATTGTCAAAAATTAACGAAAATACCTAAAAATTTAACCAAGCTCCAAAATCTTCGCAAACTATACATCAACAAGTGTCCAAGCTTACAACTCATTCCTGACGAGTTTGTAAATTTCAAGTCAATAGAGGAAATTACGATATCAAGATCTGGATTGAAAGCACCTCCTGATAAATTAAATTCCTTTAAGATTCTTAAAAAACTAGACCTTTTCGGTAACATTTATTCTCCTGATAAAGATGAGAAGTTAGAACTCATTAAAAAAAGGTGGAATAAATACGAAAATCCTTGGAGGCGTTTTATCCTATGGGGTTGGGACGATAAAAATAATCCTTCTTATGTGATTCTTTTTGGAATACACGATTTTATGGGGTTAGAAATTAACATTAATGATAAAGATATTGAAGAATTCGCTCAAATAGCAATTATCCCTGAAGGTAAACGCCCTGAAATTAAACCAGGCGTCTACAATGTACTTCAAGACGATGTGAAATATTCCTGCTGCGCCGTCTTTCACGGTAAGAAGGGACACTTGCCATCATTCCAAGCTGTAAAAGTAATTCAAAATAGGCATTACGATTACAAGACTCGAACTTATTCGTACGACGAGCCTGAAATGTATTTTAAAAAAGATATTTCATATCGATGGGGTTGGAGGACGAATAAAGAAAATAGATACACGGAATTTAAAAACCTCAAGGAATCAAAAAAAATCATACTTCCATATTTTAGATCTCTACAGTACGAGGAGCTTGTAAAAAAGGTTAAGGATCAGGGCTTTCAGATCAAGGGATTTAGGATAGCAAATAATCTAAATGAGATCCTGCAATTACCAAACAATAATGCAGAATTAACTAATATCATTTTGAATATGATAAATAATCAAAATATTTATATGAGAAAAAAATACCTTTCTGAATTGCTTGCTAAAAATCCTTCTAGGGATGTGATGCAATCGATAATTAAAGTTGGTAGCCCAGAACTTGTTTCTGGATTGTTTTTAGAGTTAGCCAAACAACAAAATCCCATTTTATTGGATGAAGCCCGAAGTATGGTAGATAATTTGGTAGAATGGGCGGATGAGAATTTCGCCCTTGGCGTAAAGAGGTGCGCAAGAATATACGATAGTTCTCTTAATCCAGATATTGTAAAACAGAGAGCTGAATGGATTCGCAAAAATCTTCCAAATATGGATCTTCACTTGAAAAAATTAAGAGGCGAAGAAATTCCTACTGAAAAGGTATTAATTGGAGCGACTTACAGTAAATATGCGCAATACGGCTATTTACGGGACGATTACCAGTATTATGATTATAATACGAGCGATTATACATATGAAACAGATCGGTACGAAATAGGACCATATACCGATGGATTGAAGCTAAATGTCATCAAATTTAAAAACACGCTTCAAGAAGCAGAGATTTATCAATTGCCAGATGTTCTCGGCAAAATTGCGTATTACACGGACGCTCCTCGTTTAGTTTATTATCTTAAAGGAAGCAAGAAAAGCAAGACCTTAAGATATTTTCAGAGCTATTTGAGAAGAATATTAAGTTCTCTTGCTGAAAAAGACGAATTAAAATTTGTAGAAGCAATGAGAGTATTTTTAACGAGTTACAAGCCAGAGGACGCTGTCAGCAAGTACGGAAATGATTTTTCCCGCAACACCCTCTTAAAATTTTACATGTATAACGACTTTTCGGAAACGCCTTTAGATAGAAAAACTACTACTTGGGAGGAACGAGCTGAATATTACAGCATTCCAAAAATGATGAGATTAACGGGTCGGCGAGAATTTAAAAAGGAGATTTGGGACAAGCATTTAAATGTCGTTTTAGAAATTGCTTTAAACGCTCAAGTAGATGCCATTAAAAAAGCTTGCTATTACATATTAAAAGAAACTCCAAATCTTCAGGATTTTGTCGATAAGATGAGCTTTAAGCAAATCACGCAACTGGCACTTACATCGTACGAGCCGTTAGCAGAAATGTTTCTTGGAATCTTGAATGAGAAAATGGAGAAAATGCAAGCTTTTGATCCTGAACTAATGCTCGCATTGATTGGGTGCTCTGATGAAAAAATGCAACAGCACGCAATGGATTTTTTTAACAGGACAAGAGGTTCTTTTTCACCTGAAGCTGTTGCAGATTTCATGTTTTTGGAAAATCTGGATGCTTGGATGGATCTTTTTCATCAGAGTCTATCCGTTTTAAGAGGTGAAAACTATTCACAATTTCTTAAATGCGTTATTAACATGATTCCGGAGTTCTTTGAAAGAGAAACAATTATTTCCAAAGAAATTAAAGAGTTATTATCAAATTCAACTAACGAGATGCAATATTTATCATCATCCGTAAAAACAGAGCTAATAAAAATTATAATTGAAGTCATGCAAAAAGAAAAGAATGTTCTTGATTGGATAACGACCTTTCTTGAAGAACTGCTTTTTTCCCTTACATTTGAGGATCTAGTTCAAATTTTACAGGATATTACAATTGATTCATTCAAGGGTGCATCTACTCAGAAAAGGATAATTTTTTCGATGTTAAAAGCTATGAAGAACAATCAAATACCTTCCAATCCCGACATCATTGACCTATTAGATTTTGGGACATCCAAAATAATAAATACATTTCTCATAATGGTTTCAAAAAATAAGAGAGATCTTAAAAACCACTTCTCAACACTGCTCGTGATGTTTGAGTCAGAAGTTGTCTCGTTAAACCTTCACGCTGCTGATGTGTTTAACTCGTTACCTCAGGATCGGCAAAAAAGTTTGCATTCAATAATAATAGATTCGCCAGTTCATCGGGCGTATGAGTTCGGTCTCAAGAAATTAGATGGTATTTACGGAGATAATGTTCCTGCAGATATGATGATTCAAATGTTAGAGCATGGATCGAGCGATGTAAAATCCTTCATTTCTCGCAAAATTGACGATGTAATCGGAAATTTGGGAAACGGTGATAAGGACTTATTTATGTATTATGTTCACACCTTATTACTATTACCAAATAAGCACGCAAAAAGTAAAAATAAAATTTACGATGTTTTACCCAAATTTGCGTTAAAATATCAAGATAAAATACATGAAATTGAAAATTTATTATTAGATATCGGTGGTTCTAATGTGATTGCCGATTCAGAGCGAGCGCTAGTGGCACTAGCGAAATTAAAAAACGAGGTGTAAATAAATGCAAGTTAATTACAAGTACGCAAGCCCATCAATGTGTCTTCAACAAGAAGACCAGACTGTATTAGGATTAAGTCCCGACCTTTCGAGGGAAGAAAAAGTATCGTTTCGGGGAAAATTAAAACACCCACTTATATTCAGGGACGCCATGTTGATGCTTCGCGAGATTGTCATTTCTGATATGAGTCAAAAGAAGAAAGAAAGATTGGAGTTTTATGCTTGGCTCGAAGGTGAGATCGAAAGGCGCGTTCTTGAACACGAACAATACTTACCGGGCGTAAGGGAAAGTTTAAAGAACAACATGGACGGATTTATTAACGAATTAGCAGAAAAGGACGATTTATTAAAAAATTTAGCCAAGGCGAGAAACGATTTATATAAAGAAATTTACGACACCGATATTTGGAAAGAGTATAACAGGCTCGAGAGAAAGTTTTGGAATTTCATTAGAAACCGAGATAGAGACTTGTGGTTCGTGCTGGACCCCGTGATCACGGTTCATCCAGATCAGGTTTCGTTTGAAGCGTTTTCGTTAGACGAATCCACATATGGTTGCCTCTCCGTGGCCATGGAAGAATTTAATTTGGTCCAAGAACCGCAATTAGGAACGACGAACATAGACTTTTCAGCTAAGTTATCAAGGGAGATGGAACGATTCCGAACTTACACGAATGTCGAGTTATCTGTAAATCCTGAAGGATTTACTGTCGATACAGGAGTAATGCCCGAATATGTAGAAAAGAAGATTGACTTACCAGAAACATGGATAAAAGGATTTAACCAAGTATCTGCTGCCGCGAGTTTGGAAGGTGTTGACCTCGAATTATCGTCCGTTGATATGTACGACATTTGCTCGTTCCTACGACGGCACAAGGCTCGGAAGAGCCCTCGATACATGAAATGGGTATTGACCCCCGGAAAGCATGTCAAGATCGTTCTCGAACCTTGGGGATCGGAATTGGAACTGAATGCAATCTACACGGGAGATAAAAAGCGGGAAGAAAAAGTATGGGGAAGAAGGCGATGGTTAGTAATGGAAAAGATAATACCAATCGCCTCATCGTTTAAAGTAAGACTTTTAGGATTTGGAATGCCCCAGTTTATCGTGGCAGATCTGGGAACAATGAAAATGACTATCGGGTTTACATCCTGGTCTTCAAACGACTGGGTCAAGGGTACAGCTTTCAATATATTGGGTGGCTATATAGGTGATGGAACTTACGAAGAAATATACAATTTGTTAAAAAAGCGTCGCTTTTTATCGTTAGAAGAGATTAACAATGAATTATCCGATTTCACGAAAAGTAAAAACAAGGCAGGAGTTGGGATGTTACTTAGACGTGGAGAGGCTTATTACGATCCCATCGTTGACGCCGTACGGTTTCGGCAATTATGCAACGCACCAATTCCTAAAGAGTTATACGAGACGACTAAGATGGAACTTAGCGTTCAGGAACATTTGGAAGAAGGTATGAAAGGCTTTATCCTCAAGCAAACTCAAGAAAAAGATTTTATCGCTACGCACGCGTTGAAGAAAGGCAAGAGAAAGAACGAACTCACAAAAACCGAGATGACCATCAATCAAGACGGACAAATCACCAAGGTGAAGTGCGATTGCAAGGAATTCAAAAAAGGTGCGCGAAACATATCCGAACCGTGTGCTCACCTTCTTTCGTTGTA
>JAEOUI010000148.1 GCA_016839425.1 Promethearchaeota archaeon | reverse complement strand
ATAGATCCAAATGAACGCTTTCTTAAAAGACTAATGAGGATTAGGACTCCAGATGATGTGTTTATAGAGATAGAGTTGTTGTAGCGAGAAATACTAGTTTTAATTTTTCGAGAGCTTAAATTTTTCAACATTTTACGAATTATTTTTTCTAATTTAATTGAATAATTTTTTTTAGATTTGATAATTAATTATTACCCAAGCATAAAAAAGACGCGGGGGTAGCAGAGCCAGGTCAAATGCGCGGGGCATGACAAATTAAAATTTGTCTGCGCGAAACTCAAGAACAAAATTATTAGGATATCCCGTGGGGTAGCCCTTCGTGGGTTCGAATCCCACCCCCCGCACCAAAAAATCGATTGATTTATATTTTGTATAATATCAATAAATTTTGTTTAAAATGGAAATACCATGGATACTCGTTTCAATTGCCGTTGGGTTCGTGATATTTGCATTACTCGTTTACATGATTCTAAAAGGAAAGGGATTTGCGAGAGAAGTCGACTATCGTAGTTATTTTGCAATGGGTATTATATGGCTTCCGCTTGGCATAGTTTTTTACCTAATTTTTAAGAATTTGATAGGCCTTTGGTTTTTAATAATGGGCCTGATGTATCTTTTTATTGGTCTGAAAAATAGAGACAAATGGGGTAAACCGCAAAAAGTATCCCCCACTTTTCAGAAGGCATTGATGATAGCTGTGTTGATAGGTTTTATTTTTCTTATTCTGGGTATAATTGTATACGAAATAATGGCTTGACTCTTAATAGATTCGAATATCGCCTCATGCATCAATACTGCTAGTAATAACTAACACTCAATGATAAAGTAAAGGATTATATTAAAAAAACGTTAGTTTAGGATGTTCAATCTCTAATTTAGCTTTTTTCGTACAATTCAAAATAATATATAATTGAGTTAGAAGTTCGATGAGGAAAAAAATCCTTTTTCTAATGCCTCAGGATGTTTCGATCCCAACTAATGGGGCTGCAGTTATTGGATGGAATCTAATTAATTATTTTTCCAAGAGAAATGAGATTCATGTTGTTTATATGGCAAATGATACTTTTCCAAGAATTCTTAATGATCGTGTTGAAAGTACTATCCGGATAAAAGATTCAAAATTGGGCTATTTTCTATTTAGCCCTGCGATGTACAATTCCGCACAAAAATTGATGAAAAAAATTGATTTTGATGTTATTTTTTTAAACACCATAAACGCTGGTATTTGTGGTATTCTATTATCGAGAATTTTTCTAAAGCCAATGATATACTATTCGCATAATGTCGAGTATATGAGGCATCTTGATCTAGCGAAACGCGATCTAAGAAGATATTTTTTCATTCCGATTTTTTATTTGTTAGAAAAAATATGTTGCAAAAAAGCTTTTCTAACATTGGCTATCACAGAAAATGATAAAAAAATATTGAAAAAATGGTCAGATAACATTATCGTAGCACCAGGAGGTTTTAATGCAGAAGTACACCATCCGTTTTATAAAACAAATAAAAATAATGCGCCAATTGTTCTTTTCTTTGGAAACTTCGATTATCTTCCTAATCGGGAGGCCGCTTATCTGATCAGGGATAGAATACTAGAATTAGTGATTAGAGAATACCCTAACTTGAAATTTTTAATAATTGGTAAGAATCCTCCACAAGACATCTCCCATCCCAACATTGATGTAAAAGGCGCTGTTAGAAATATTGTAGAATACATAAGAAGAGCGGATGTTGTTATAAATCCTGTAATTAGGGGAGGTGGTATTAGAATGAAAATCATCGAATCTCTTGCATGTGGAAAAACAGTTATTTCAACTTTTAAAGGGGCGAGTGGCATTCCACATATTTTTCGAAATCTGAAAATAGGTAAATTGGAAGAATTTCCTTCATTAATTTGTGAGACCATCAGAAAAGAAAATCCAGTGGATTCTGAAGATTATACACTTCTTAAGAATGACTATGCTTTTCAAAATATTCTACTAAACCTTGAGAAAAATATTGATCTTTCGCTTAGTGGATCCAATAAAAACAACCAATACAGACCGTCCAATTAAACACTCATTATAATTAATAATGAACGAATTGAATCAAAATAATTTATTTAATGATATTTGAATTGCATTAAGTTTTTTCAAATTAAAACATAAGCAATATCTATTAAATGTAACAATCGATGTATTCTATTGCTCATAAGATTCTGTTTAATTAAGTTTTTTTAATTAATTTTGATAAACTGTTGAAAAGATCTTCAATCTCATCTGATTGAGGTTCTTTTCCCTTAACATACTGCTTCAATTCATTTTCTAATCTTTGAATCTCTTCCCATGCAGCAATGTCT
>JAEOUI010000147.1 GCA_016839425.1 Promethearchaeota archaeon | reverse complement strand
CAAAAAGAAATAAGAACTGAACGAAATAAAATTATCCTTTAACCTTCTTTTTTATATTTATTTTATATGATTATTAATTTATTATATTAAATAAGACTAAAATGATTGCAAAGATAAATTAAAATAGCATGAAATTGAAGCCAATGACGGAAGTAGAATATAAGGGAAGAAAGTATGTGTTTACCTGGCGATCCATTGGAATATTCTTTCTGATGGCCCCCTTCATCGCAATTTCTACATATTTAATTTTTGAATTCTTTTGGGAATATACCTACCCTCCGTTCATCCTGCCAGTTTCAGCACTTCTCGAACTAATCACGGGTAAAGACTTTTCGTATTACAAGGAAGCGACTAAGTATGTAGTATCCGTTCCAGGAACCGTAGGAATGGGATTTGTGTCCGCGTGTTCTGGTATATACGCTTATGCTATATATTTGGGTATTTGTATGGTAACACCCCATAACCAATACCAAGATCAGAACAATAATATCTGGAGTCGCAAGGTAAAAACCTTTCTCCTTGCTTCATTGGTGGTTTTTTGCTACAATGTCTTTCGCTTGGTAATTACATTGATTTTATATTATAATGGTGTTCCATTTAACCCAATGCACGAATATATCAGCTACACGCTTACATTTTTTTCAGTATTTGTCTTTTATTTTATCAGCTATTTCTGGCTTCCCGAATTTTCATTGTTTGTTATTTGGATGAAAGATGATTTGAAAGTGCGATTTGTTAAATCGAAGTCAAATAGAAGCGAAATTAAAATTAGTCAACATGAATCTTTTGGAAAGGTTAAAATAGCTAAGAAAATCCTGGTGATTGGTACCTGGATAGTTATATGCGTGATTTTATTCGTCTTGGTAAGCGTGCTCTTGGTATGAGAATATGTAATATTAAATCAACTTAATTATATCAAGGAATTTAGAAAAAAGAAAGTGCTCCCGGGGGGCTTCGATCCCCCGATCTCAGGTTTTTACTGATCGTGGACCGAGTGCGTTTCGATGTAGGTCCACGGGCCATTTATAAGACCTGCGCTTGTTGATCAAGCTCAAAAAACCTGTGCTTGTTAACCAGGCTAAGCAACGGGAGCCTGTGATTCGCAAGGATTTTACGAATTTGCGAACTAGTATAATGTCAAAAAGAACTGGAAAAATAAAAATTTTTTGTTAATTCAACTCTTAGATTTGTTCGCTAATTCGTTAGAGGAATCTAGCAAATAAAATTAAAAAGGTTAAATCCCATTAAATAGTTAACTTCTGAAAAAACGTGAGAAAATTAAAAAATCGAGGAAAATATCCAAATAGGTGATAACAAATGGCAGAAATGCTTACTGACTTGTTAAACGCGATATATAACAGGATAGCTCAACTTGGTGTGGCCATTCAGGAATTAAAGAATTCCTTGGATGGTTTAAATAGGAACATCGACGATAAAATTGCTAATCTCTCGGAAAAAATCACGACTTTTTCTGGTGAAATTGAAACGACTCAAACTTCCCATTTAGAAGTGCTTTCGACTGTGGGAGAGAAGGTAACCCAAGAATTCGAAACCCTACAGAGAGGATTGGGATTGGAAGCGTTTAACGCTCTTATTTCGAGTTTAGAAAACTTTTCCTCGCTTGCGGGAGAAGTACTTAATCAAGAAACCGTTAACTTGCTTCTTTCGGAAGCCATAGAATCCGTGAAGATCCTGAAAGAACAAGGCTTGGTTGAGGAAGAAGAAGAAGAGCAGGTAGTAGGAGAATAGGAGAATAAATTCGTATAGAATAAAACTGATTTAAATAAAATGATAAAAGGTATGAAAAATGGCCGAACAACTATTAGAACAACTGATCAGCAAGATTGATCAAATAACCGCCTCTTTAGACGGTACGATTGCTCAAATAAATAACATGAGCAGTGCTATTAATTCCATGAGCCAAAAATTTAGCGAGGAAACGGTATCACTCACGGAAAATATTCGACTCATTGTTGAAGTGCTTAAACAATTCAGAACGCGATCCTCCGAAAGCATGCAAGATTTATCAGACGAATTTAACTCGAAACTTAAGAACCTTTACGATAAAAAGGTAATTGAAGGAATCAAAGAAGAGGAAATAAAGGCTATTGAAGATATTAAAAACGCTTCGAAAGCCGTTGCAAATAATGTTTATTACGCTCAACTACTCACGATCATTCAATCGATCAGGGAAGAAACGAATAGAATCATACAAGCTTCCTTTAGAACGTGATATCCTCAATTTTTATAAATTATCCTGTTTTTATCTATTTTATAACATAGAATAAATAATAGTAAATATAAATATACAATAGAGCGTGAAAGATGTGCCAAGTGGTTGTTTTGCGATATTATTGCCTACCGATTCAGAACATAAAGTTTTAGGGTATTATTTTGCCGATAAACGAGTAAAATTTGAACTATCGAGTTCTCTCTTGCTCAGGTTAAATTTAGATCATTCCAAGAACGAACATAATTTTTTAAAACTCAAGGAAGTTTCCTTCGTTTCTTACAAGCACATCTTCAAGGGGAAAATCGCTAGAAAAGCCCATGGGTTGATAATTGGCTTGCTGATATACGAAGATGAGAAACCAGAGAAGTTTCAATCGTCTCTTCGAAACGCCGCAGCGGCATTAGAAGTATCCGATTTTCTATCGCTATCACAACCAGAATTTGAAGAAAAATTACAAGAAATTTACATCGAACACTTGGAGACTCTCACGGACACTTTAGATCCCGTTGCATTAGAAGAAAGCATAAAAAATCGGGTGAAAGAAATGTTAAGCGGAAGCAATAAGGAACGAAAGGTTGCAGACGAATTGTTAAAAAAAATTCAAAATGGAGAACATAAGAAAATATCGGAATTTTACAAGACTGCGGAAGAAGCTTTAAAAATAGACGATTACGACAAGGCAACGAAATTCTTTAAAAAGTCAGCAGAAGTCGCAGAAGAATTCCTCGAAAAAGACTTGACAAAATTGCTTAAGTACAAGTCCAAAAT
>JAEOUI010000534.1 GCA_016839425.1 Promethearchaeota archaeon | reverse complement strand
TTCCATCCTATTTATTTTTCCATTTAATAATAATAAAAAAATAAGAATTTTGCTTTAAATTCTAATTTTTGTCTGTTTTTTATTGTAAAACGGACAGTATTTTTCTTCAAGGATAATTTTTAACATTCATTACAATTATTTTTTGAAATGTTTTATTTTCATTGTTTTTTAATTTTATTCACTAGTACCGAGTCATTTATTGGATTAAACAAGTAACAAATAATCTGGATTCATTCCACTATTGAACTTGTAACGAAAATAAAAACCAAAGTTAATGCTAATAATATCATTATAACCAGTGCTTTTTAAAAAATTAGTTTTTTTCCGAATAAAGATTAATTACATAGTCCCAATGAATTTCTTTGATTTGCCAAAACTAGTTACTAAAGAACCTTTTTTAGAGGCTTCTCCCTTGTCTTGATGAAAACGCCATGGTCTGAATTATTGAAACGTTTATGAGAAACGATTCACGAAACGTCATTGAAATTCTTATCATGAAAGATAAAAATCAAAAATTGAAAAGATTTGACAATCATGTATCTGAGTTCATCCATTAACCGCTCCGATTCATGTTCTTTGGACCAAAATTAGAGAAGTCAAACGTGAGGTGTTGAGGATGGATAATGTAGTTAATCCGAAAATGGTGAGCATTTTAATCTTAGATAAACTTGATAATATTTTTTTAAAAATACGAATATTTTAGTTGGGTTTCGCTCTAAATTAGCAAATTTGGGAATGTTTTATAATTGTTCCATTTGAAACACTTTTGTATGTCTTGGTTAAGAAATCATTAATTTTCTTGAGGATATTAAGGCAAGATTTTCTCCATTCATGGAGGATTTTTTAGGGTCTGCAAGACTCGATGCAATTCTCGTGGAAATCATGCCCAAAAATCCAACCACATATTTAACAGGATTAGTGGTGCATTTGAATGAAAAATCCATTGTTTTGGCCACGATGTGGGAATATGACAAAATGGATGATTTTGAGAGTAATTCGGAGGAACGATATGCCAAGCATTTTACCATCATTGACTATGAAGAAATAAGCTACATCAGCTATGCCATCTAACCTTTTCTTTTTTAATTGATTGGGCCTTTCATATCGAATATTTATGTTCTTGCGTTTTCAGGGGCTTAAAAATAAGAAAAAATTGTGAAGACAGAGAACATAAAACAAAATTTAAAATTAATTGCAAACCTCATCATATTACGGAAAAAATTTTCGATTTACCCCAAGTAAAACCTAAAAATCAAAGATCACTTTTTGATTTTTTTTAGATTCATCATTTTTTAATTGATTAATCACTTACAAACATTGAAGCTTTATGTAAAAAGCGTAAAAAAAGAGGAAATTAAGCGTCTGCTAAAAATAAGGTCGTTTCGAGGGCATGGGATATGAAAATGTTATTTTCGATCTTACCTAAATAAAAAATAAATTCCCTATACCCAAATTCACCATTCCTATAAGAAATACCGTGAACAAAATTTTCGTTAATCTTGACAACTTGATTTTTTTTAATCCCTTCAAAGTTTGCAATTCTTTTTTCAATGGAAGTTTCATCTAATGCTTGAAATACCTTGTATTCTTTAGCATGAACGTATTGATCTTCATTAATTTTCTCTTGCACGTGCTTCACCTGTATCTGAAAAGGTGATCATTCTCTGATTAGTGTTTTTAAAAGTGTATAGAATTAAAAAAAAGTGGTGTAACATTCAGCCTAATCAACAATATTATATCTCATTTTTCCTATTTAAAATACTGGTGTAAAAAAAGAGTAAAAAATATTTGAAGTTAAATCGATCGGCCCCTAAAGTTGAACCCGAATTCGAATTCTTCCAATTTTTCTTCTAATTTTTCTATTTTCTTTTGTATTTTATCGGCATCCTTGATTGTAAGACCTTTATTTTCTGCTAGCTTTAAGACGTCTTTATAACATTGAATTGCCATTGTATTGTTGCATTCTAATTCTTTTTCTTTCGCTTTCTTTCTTAAGTCCTCTATTTCATTATCCTTACCTTTCTTCAGCTCTTTCTTTTCTTCCTTTGTCATTTTCATTTTTTTATCTTTTGCGCCATGAATCAATCTATCTGCTTCTCTTTTGATGTATTCTTTTATTTTCGCAAAAAAGTCTTCTTTCACGATGATTTCTTTTTCTTCTTCAGTTTCGATGAGATTCAAAACGTGGTTACCAATCATTTCCATTCTGTTGGATAAATCTTGTTTTGCATCGTTTTCACTATCATGCTTCTTGATAACTCCATCGTAATTTTTAGGAATGAATAACAGGCTCATGCAGATTTGGTGAAGGCATATGCTCTCATGGTCTCTATCAAACCGCCTTCCGGGCGTTCCTTGCCCCTCTAAATGCGTCGCAAGTTTGATTGATAGAATAAGATATCGTGATTTATTAATGTTTATTTCATTTTTCATTAATTCCGAAAATATATTGTCCGTGGGATGCTGGATCCAAACATTATTTGCCATGTCCTCACTTTTAATATCGCTGGGATGATCGATTTCAATGGGCCCTAACCCTGTAAACAATATGACAGATAGTTTTTCTATGGGATACAACATGTATTTTTCATAAAATTTGTGATAAATTTTCTTGAAGAGAAGATCCAAAGAATCGTAATGATAAATGGAGGTGGTGACGATATCTTCTCTGGGTACTTTAAATTGTGAAACATCATTAAAACTCAATTTTTGCATCTTTTTCTCATTTCCTTGATTATCGAAATCATCGTATTTAGATAAGACTAGGATAATTTTCGCATCTTCTGGGAATTTATCTTTTTTAAACTCTAAAAATTCCTTATAACTTTTTTGCAAGCGTTCAGGCTTCTGTGAGTCAATAAACCAAACAATGAGTTTCACATCACCCCAAAACATTTCCCTATATGATTTTACTTGTTGTAAGTAGGTATCTTGGCCGCCAGTATCCATGACGGTCAGGAATATCTCGCCTTTTTGTATTTCAGATGGAATTACCCTGTTAGTTCTTGTTATTTCCAACGCTTTCTTTGTAATTTGTTCGTGGGAGAGGTCTTTCTCCATGTGCGTGTATCTAAGTCTTGCAGCAGTCTTACCCGATTGTCCATCTCCTAAAAACACGATCTTTCCTTTTTTCTCACTTCGAGATTTATTAAAGGCTACTTGAGCTTTAACGTGCATCAAATATTGTTCTGTCATAATGTATCCCTTTGAATCTTCGTGAAGCGTGCAATATTCCATCAAGTTTTGTAATTCTTCCTCAAGAAGAGCTAAATCTTGCTGTTTCATCAATTCCGTAATCTTCTTCACGGATTCCTTTTTCTTGGCCAAAAATTCTTTCATGACTTCCTTGTCATTTTTGTAATCGTCCGTTCCTATTTGACCATATTTTTTACGGAGTCTTAAAATTATTCGCTTATCATTTTCTTTTGAAGTTCTTCTCACGGATCTTGCAAATAAAACGACCGCTATCGTCGCTACCGTTCCAAATATTACCCAAGGGAGAAATCCGGATAATTCAAATAAGGTCTGAGAATGCGTGGTAACGTGTCCATCATGCTCCACTGTTATCACCAATTGTCCCGAAAGGAAAATCCAGTTGAAAATTTCAAGTTTATAACGACCAGTCGCAGCATCATAAACCACGTTAACACGTTGTCCGTTAAATGTAGCGGTGATGTTAATTTCTGATGGTAATAATGCAGCTCCTGTAGAATCTCTTATGTCAAACAGAATATCAAAAGAGATGGGATAGATGGACAACATGGGAATGTCTATTGCAATATTAACCGTTTTATTTATCAAGGTAATTGGATCCTCTGGATCTTGGCGCTCCTCTCCATCAGAGGTACTCGAGTAATTATGAATGACACCAAGAAGCGCAAAATTTGATAAGTGGGAAGAATTGCCAGTTAAATATTTATTTGCAGCATTAATACTCCAATCAGATACCAATTGCCATGCATGAATTGACGTATTGTAATGGGCCATTCGTAACTTTTGATAGGTAAGATTAAAATAAGGAAGATCTACATTCTCGTAAGAAATTTCAATGTAAATCCATTCTAATGCTGTTTCGTCATCCATCTGTATGTTTAAGAATTGATCTATAAATATGGGGATATAATTAGTCAGGTTTAATGATTGATTTGGAAAATGATCTAATAAGGTCACGTTTAGCATCGTGGGCGCATTTACCTTAATGGTAATTGTAACGTCTGGAATGTTTGCAGGAGTCCATTGGAGAATATCTGGGCTTAATTGAGTTTCTCCATAAGCAATTGCAAAACTTGGCAAGGCTTCTACTAGTATTGAATAATTTTTCAAGTAGTTTAAATAGTAATACGATTGATTATACTGAGTTTTTATTATATACATACCATTTTTTGTGGGAATGAACGTGAAATTAATCATTCCATTCGTACTCGTGTTTTGAGAAATCGTTTGAATGATTTGGCTCGATGGATCAATAACCAAGATTCCTAATCTTTCATTATTTAACTTAATAGTTGGATTTGATTGATTAAAGACGGTAAGCGAACAATTTACTTGTTGCCTTGGAATGACTGATGATGGTGTATTAGAAAACATTGAGTTCAAACTTGACTTGCCGGCAGTTTCAATTGAAACATTCGTAACGGATGGATAATAATACAGCGAAGAAAACGTGATCACCCGTAAGTTATAATTACCATTTCCTTGTAAGTTAAAATTAACGACGTATTTTCCGTTTAAATCCGTATAAACGGACGGTAACATTTGTATTAAGCTTCCATTTCTAAATACTTCCACGCTAATTCGTTGATTAGATAGAGAGATAGAAGGATTTGAAGCATTGTAAAAATATAATTCAATCGAAATCCAATCGTTTGCATTTCCATCGGGCAAAGCGGGATATTGAAACATTTTCTCAACAATCACGCCTGATTTATTTGGAGGTAAAACTTCAATAACAAAATAAGCTTCTTTGGAGTTATAATCAAAGGTAGTCGTAGTTATTAAATGCAGGACGTAAGTGCCCTGCTGAACATTCGTTAAAGAAACATTAACCACTCCATTTTCATTTAAAGAAACGATATTATCTTGATAATTTGGAAATATATCATTCTTTTTATAAACAACTTGAGAATTAGTACTTTCTATGTCTATGGATATTGACCCGTTAAAGAATTTATGATCTTGGTTTACGGAATTATGTATTTGATAGCTGGCATTAACATTTTGTCCTTGATACACTTCAATGGGATTTTGAACAATTTTCGAAATCACTAATGTTTCCTTATTAATAGAGGGATAATAACAGGATTCGTTATGATAAAATTTATTCGTTTCATTGAGAAAAATTATAATTTGAGGTTCTCCCATCCATGGCTTATACAATAAATTCTCAAATAGGTAATCGCCTTGTTCTGTTGTATTTTCTCCAAATATTTCTTCTTGAAATGATATGTTTAAAGATTGATTGATTTGAGAAAATGGAATTAATTTATCACATGTTAAGTCAATAATGGTTCCATTAATTGAAAAATATCTTGTTGTACCATCTATTTTGGTAAAGTTAAAATCATCTGGAATGATAGAGATGTTTCGTTTTTTAATTTCTATATATTCAATTTCAGACCCTTGAGGAGTAGATATGTTTACGGGGTATATTCCTGATTCAAGATTATTAGTAGCATTTACAGTAAAATTCATCTGATATGTATCTGAGG
>JAEOUI010000146.1 GCA_016839425.1 Promethearchaeota archaeon | reverse complement strand
TAAAAAAATTCTTCTTGTCATTTTTATATATTTTGGATTTATAAGTTTTTACCATTATTATCAACTCTCTCTAATAGTCTCTATACAATCCATTAACATATCTCACCATTATTTAGGCGAAATATTATAAAGATTCGAAAAATTAGTGATCGATTTCGACACACATAATTTCGAAATTTCAATAAAATATTAAATATTTCGCAAATTTTCCTACATAATATTATTTAATTTAATCAATCGAGAGAAAATAAAATGACAATAATAACGACCAAAAAGCCCTTTGAGGAAGTTCTTAGTGCCATAAAAGGAGCAAAAAAAATAACCATTGTTTCTTGTGGTTCCTGCGCAGCTATGTGCCAAACGGGAGGGACTGAAGGCGCAGAAGAAATGGCCCAAAAACTCAAAGAACAAGGGTTTGAAATCACGACCGTTATCGTACCCGAAGAAGTGTGCGATAATAGAGTTATGATGAAAGATTTTCGAAAGATAGAAGAAGATCTAAGCAATACTGACGCCATACTCACCTTGAGTTGCGGTCTTGGCGTTGCCAGCATTACGGGCGTGCTTGCCAAGAAGCATCCTGAAATTCCAGTGTTCATTGGTACTAATACTGAATTTATGGGTATGACCGAACGAATTGGAAGGTTTTATATGAGATGCCGTGGTTGTGGCGCTTGCTTGCTTAACGAGACGGGCGGAATTTGTCCTATTACTACCTGCGCAAAATCTTTAATGAACGGACCGTGCGGAGGTATGGTTAGAGGTAAATGTGAAGTAGGCAACTACGAAAAAGATTGTGGTTGGGTCCTTATCTACAACAGGTTAAAAGAATTAGGTCGCTTGGATTTATATTCAAAACTGAGAGATCCCGTTGATTGGAGTGATTCTGGTCATCAACGAGAAGTATTATGGAGGTGAGTGAATTGGCGGAAAGAAAAACCTATTCAAAACTCGGAGAAGCACTTTTAAAAGGCGATTTCGTTCTTACTGGAGAGCTAGAACCTGAAAAAACCTGTGATTTATCTCACTTAGTGCAAGAAGCAAAAGAGATGGCGCCCTATGTAATTGCTGCGAATGTGACTGACAGTCCTCTTGGAATAGTCACGATCAATAGCTTAGCGGCTTCAGCTATAGTCCAAAGAGAAGCAGGACTGGAATGCATATGGCAACAAACAACCAGAGATGTAAATAAATTAGGAATTGCCGGAATGATTATGGGTGCGGAAGCATTGGGCATACATAACATTCTTTCGCTCACGGGAGATCATCCAAATATGGGTGATATGCCTGAATCAAAGCCTGTTTTTGACCTAGATTCTGCAACATTAGTAAAACTCGTAAGAGAAATGGTCGATACTGGTAAGATCAATGGAAAGGATATCGAACACCCTCCACAACTACACGTGGGAGGTGCTGCGAATCCCAACTCAGACCCGATGGAACCGGAAATTTTAAAGGTTGGAAGAAAAGCCGAGGCTGGATGCGAGTTCATTCAAACGCAAGTCGTTTACGACCTTGATAGGACTATTGAGTTCTTAACAGCGATCCAAAAATACAAAGTACCCGTGTTGCTTGGCATCTTTCCAATGAAGAGTTATGCCATTGCTAAAGGATTTGATATGTTCGTGCCTGGTGTTGATGTGCCAAAGGACATCCTTGCGAAATGGAAGAGCGTTAAAACGGAGATTACTGACAAGAAACAACAAAAAGATGCTTACGATCAAATGAATTATGAGTTCTTTAAACCTTTCATCACTGAACTAAAAGCCAAGAAGCTTCTAGCGGGTGTGCATTGCATGGCCGTCCATTATCCAAGAATTTTTCCAAAACTCGTTGAAGTTGTAAAGGGCTAGAGTTTTAGTCGATTGAAACAATTCAAAATATTCTTTCTTTTTTTTTTCATTTTAAACATTTATCTAAAGATCAAACATATTATCCATTTTCACGATTGACTTATATGGTTATTTATTATTCAAAATTATATTTCACAACATCAAGAACAAGAATGATTCATTAATTTATGCAATATTGACCTACCCTAGGTAAGTCAAACAGAAAAGAATTAAAATCTCAAAAAAATATTTTCTCTTTAACTTTTGGTTTAAATTTTTAAATATTTTTTGATCATAGTGATAGTTCTATGATTTTATTTGCTCTCTTCGTATTTAATCTTTTTAGGAATTCACCTGTTCGTAAAAGTTGACACGGTTCAAGATATTTCAAACCATTTTCTTTTGAAAACGCGCTTAATAACCTTGAATAGTTCTTGTATTGCTTAATTCCATTAGAAAAAGGTCCAGGCATGTTATACCCTTCGTAAACAGCCATGTCAATCTCTTTCGGATCGCTGACGATATTTTCCTCTAATATCTTACATGCTTCATTCAATAAAATCGCTCGAATTAACGCTGAATTGACAATTCTTGCTTTCTTAGTTCTATCGATCTTAGGTTCTCCTTGCGACCAGTCGTAAAATCCTTTTCCTACCTTTTTTCCTAACCTCCCTTGTTTTATTAGCGATTGAAATATTTCACACGGTTTAAAATCGGGAGAAAGATTTTCTTCGAGATACTTAAAGGAATTGTAAAGCGTGTCTATACCCATCAAATCGCACATCTTGCACATTCCTTTCGGCATGAAGTGAATTACATCCGCATCTAGCTCTTCAAAGGGTATGCCATATTTGATAACTTCACCAATACACCAATTAAAGTAGAGTTCAATAGTGCCCACGATCCGATTAACGACAAATCCTGGAGATTCCTTTTGAAGCGTGACAACTTTCCTCCTACCATTAAGGCAAATAATTTTCTGTATTACTGATTTTGCTATTTTTACTGTTTCATCTGATGTATTATCGCCAAGCGTTATTTCCACTAACCTTGACCCAAGAGGATTGAGAAAATGCATTCCCACAACTCTTTCTTCTCTACCTGAAACTCTTGCAATTCTCGTGATACTCATTGTAGAAGTATTTGTTGCAAGAATTGCATGTTGTGGACTAAATTTTCCAAGCGTCTCGAAGATTTTTTTTTTTATTTCCATTTTTTCATAGGCGCATTCTATTACTAGATCAGCGTTTATTACGGCTTTTTCCAAGTCATCTTCTAATACGAGTTTCTTCATAAGAGTATGGGAATTTTGACCTTCTTTTAAGAATCCTTTCTGTTCCAATAACTTTATGCCATAGGATTGACTGTATAAAATTCTTTCTACTCCCTTTTCAATGGATGCCATCGAGGTGCTATTGAGAACTACTTTGTCAAAATCACCTAACAAGGCGCCCTGAGCTATTGCGTGCCCTTGATGCCCCGCACCAATAACCGTCACATTTTTTACGAGATTAGCCTCGTTCATTTAGAGCCCACCTCGATTTCTTAAAGTAACTATACGATTTTAATAACATGATACTAAAACCATTAAAATTTCTTGACTTTTGAATTTCGAATTTCTTTCGATCTTTTGTATTAGATTAACTTATATACAATGATATTTAAAACGATCGAAACTATTTTTATACTCAAGAAAGAATATAGGAAAAGAAAAAGTAAGAATTTAATGTTGAACGATTTAGGACATCTAAAATAATTTATGGATGCGATTAAAGGCGAATTTCTCTTTTTCATTTTTCATAATAATGAGTTCCAAAATCGTTGACAAAAACATAAATATAATAATAAAAATATTTATGATTAAAAATAGGAACATTATGCTCCCTGATTTCTCAACCTATAATGCAATAGAAATTAATAAAAGGCATCCTAAACATGAACGATGGTATGAACTTGAATTCGAACAAAATAAGCGAAATATTCAATGAAATTCCCATTCCGTCGTTTGTATGCAAGAAAATTGGAAAAGAAATAATTTTGAAAAATTATAATAGAGCTGCCGAAGATTTAATTGAAATTAATCTGAGTTCCATGAGAGGAAAGCCCATTACATTTTTTTTAAACGACTATCCTTCAATATCTGAAAATATAAATCAATGCTTGAAAAAAAAAATACCACTATCTCAAAAATTAATCTATATTCAAGAGAATGAAAATATCGAATACGAACTCCAACTTAAATATATTTTTGTTAGGGATGATCATATATTAGTTCTATTGAGGAGGTGGAGGAAACTTGACAGTCTTGAGAAATCTATCAAAAAATCACAAGAAATTTATCGCCACTTGTTTGAATATTCCATTAGCAGCATGGTATTTTATGAAATGATATATGATTCAAAAAATCAACCAATAAACTATAAATTTACAGATGTAAATCCGATTTTCGAAAAAGTAATGTCCCTAAAAAGAGAAGATGTGGTGGGAAAGCTAGTAACGAATGTTTTTGGTATTGAAGAGCCTCCAAATCTTGAGATTTATGCAAAAGTAATAGACACCCTCGAACCTACTTCTTTTGTGTTTTATTCTGATAATATGAATAAATACTTCAAAACATCTGCTTTTTCGTTTGAAAAAGGTAGTTTTGTCACAGTATCCGAAGACATTTCGGATCAAATCAAAGCAGAGTTGAAATTAATTGAATCAGAGAAAAAGTTCCGAAGCATAATTGAAAATACCTCTGACGCAATAGTTCTTGTGGGTATGGAAGCAAATTACTTATACGCCTCTCCGCAGTTTATAGAACTCTTAGGATTAGCTGATTTAGATTATAATTCAAGTTTTTTTAAAGCAATTTATCCAGAAGACCTCGAACGGTTAAAAGAAATATATTACAAATGCGTGCGGCAAAAAGGAGTTTTATCGAATAAAATTTACGAATTGAGGTTAAAAACAGCTAGTAAAGGATATATTTGGGTTTCTATAGCTTCAAAAAATTATTACAACGACGAAGGAGCAGTTATCGGATTTATTAATTCGATCAGGGACATAACCGAACGAAAAGAAGCCGAACAAAAGGTTAAGGAATACGAAAACGACCTTCGGAAGTTAAACGAAGAATTAGAGCAAAGAGTAAAAGAAAGAACCAATGAACTTCTCGAGTCTGAACAAAAATATCGTGAAATTATAGAACGAAATTATGACGCATATTTTGAAATCGATGCATATCAAACGATCACATTTGTAAATAAGAGAATCTGTCAGTTGCTAGAATACTCAGAGGAAGAAATGCTTGGATTAAACATAAAAGATCTTATTGATCCTTTAGATATTAATAGAGTAATTGAAAAAGGCAAGATTCTTTGGGATAATGAATTACCACAAATAATCTTTGAATTCGATACAATCACGAAACACGGCAAGCATGTGCCTGTTGAAACTGCTTTATATCTTAAATTCGATTCAAAACGAAGAAAAATGGGATTTTACGGATTATCACGGGAAATAAATGTGATAAAACTTCTAAGAGAATCTGAAGAAAAATTTCTTGCAACATCAGAACAATCTTTAATGGGAATTAGCATATATCAAGACGATAGGTTAAAATATGCAAATAAAGCGATGCAAGAACTCTCGGGATATCCATTTGAAGAATCAAGACATTGGGACTTAAAAAAGCTTAACGAAACAGTTCATCCGGATGATAGGGCTTTTGTGTTGGAAAAATATAAAAAAAGATTTGAAGGTGATTGGGATGGCATTCATAACTATCAATATAAATTTATTACAAAATCGGGTAAAGTCATTTGGGTTGAAATTTATTCAAAAATGATTACTTACAATGGCCGACCAGCAATTCTCACTACTACCGTCGATATAGATGAAAAAAAAAGAGCACAAGAAAAAATAATGGAATCCGAATTAAAGTATAGAGAAGCTTACAGACTCAATGAAATATATAAAGACATTTTTACACACGATATTAATAATATATTACAAAATATTTTATCATCGGTCGAACTTAACTTACATTACATTAAACACGCTTCTGATCTAAAGGAGCAGGAATTTAATTTGCGACTTATCAGAGACCAAGTGAGAAATGGTGCTCTTTTAGTATCTAATGTTAAAAGATTGTCTCAAATTGAACAATCTGAAATAACGCTCGAAAGTATAAATCTTATACCAATATTAAAAACTGCGATTGATTTTATTCAAGAACAATTTCAAGATAGACCTATAAATATTCAGGTGGAAAAGGAAAATGAAGAAGCTAAGGTATTAGCAAGCGATTTTATGCTTGATATCTTTCAAAACCTCCTTTTTAATGCTATTAAGCATAATTTTCAACCCAATATAGAAATTAATGTTAGGGTCTCAAATCAAAAGGTTGATAATAAAAATTTTATAAAATTAGAATTTTTAGATAATGGAATTGGCGTGGAAGACATAAGAAAAAACGAGATTTTTCAAAGAGAAATAAAGGAAGATAGAAGCGTGAGTGGAATTGGATTTGGATTGCTTTTAACAAAAAAGATCGTAGAATTATTTTGTGGAAGAATCTGGGTTGAAGATAGAATCGAAGGAGACCATTCTCAAGGAAGCAAGTTCGTTCTCTTGTTTCCAAGAACTATATAGCTGGTTTATTAATATAAAATTTCCTTTCCTATTTATCTTAAATAATTGAATAAAAAAGAAGGAATTACAAAACCTTAGTATCAGTAATAATTATTTATGATGGTAACATAAATTAAGAAATAGACCAAAACATGTGATATAATGACTAAAAATGAATATATACCAAAACCACTCTCAGAAAAATTAGCAGAGATAGCACAAGAGGGTTTTATTGCTTTTTGTGGTGCGGGAATATCTATTTCTCCTCCTAGTTGCTCGCCTTCTTGGTGGACCTTAACAGAAGAAATTTTAACAGCTTTTTTTAATAAAGTACCAGACGATTATAACATCCCTAAAGATATGATATTAACAGACTCCAATATGCAACCAGAAGAAGTACTCGAATCTTTCGCTACTATATTAGACGAGCGGTTATATACGGCTTTTGAAGCCTTGGATGTAGCAGAACCAAACGCTAATCACATTATGATTGCGAGATTGGCTAAACAAGGTGCTTTAAAAGCCTGCTTTACGACAAACTTTGATATATATCTTGAGAAAGCACTTAAAGAAGAGCAGGTTGAATTTGATTTACTTGTGGAAAACAGGGAATACGAAGAATATGGGAAAAATCAACTAATTAATGGTAACATTGGAAACAAATTCTTACTTTGTAAGGTTCATGGTACTATTGAAAGACCAAATAGTATCGTGAGCGTTGCTTCTGCTTACAAAACTGCAAAAGGTTTTTCTATGCCAAAAGCAGAATTGTTAGAAAAATTAATTTCCCGTTATCCATGTCTCTTTTTAGGATATTCGGGCTGGGATTTTAATCACTTAAATTATAGACGATTTTGGGAACGAATAGGACCAAAGATCAGAAAAATAGTTTGGAATCGTCTTCCTAACGAAGAAGGAGGTCCTGATTTTAAAGATATTTTCTCTTCTTGTTGGAATTCATTTGAATTTTCTGAGTCAGAGTTGCCCTCGGGTTTAATGCTAGCGATTGAACAGACGAGTTTATTGAAAAATGTTTTCATCTTGGATTTGGGAGTAAAAATCTACAAGGATGTGGTTGCTCATTTTGCAAGAGCAGAAGTCGAAAGAATACGATTTTTCAAGGATTGGGTTGAAAATTTTCCCCCTGCTCATATGATCGGGCTTGTCATAACGGAAAGCCATAAATTTTCAAAGGCATTTCGTGAAATGGCTAAAGATAGCAAGGAATTAAGCCAAAAAACGGACGCAGCCGATTTTAACCTTGGGTCAAAAATGACTGAACTAAGTCAAAAATATAGCGAAGGAAAGCTCTCTTTGGAAGAGTATCAACAAAAGATTTTCGAACTCACGATGGAAAGCGTAATGAGCCTCATCCGTAACGATTACAAACCACAAATACGAGAAATAATTAATAATAACGAATTTCCTGGTATCACCGATAATCCTCAAATAATTTCAACTTTTCTAAATGCATTAGCTACAACCACGAGAAATTTCGATCTAAAAGAGTCTGTTTTATTAGCCGTAGAATATTCACGGAAACAAATGAACCTCATGATGCAGAGTACTCCTGAAGCAAAAGCAGACCTTATATTGCTTAATTTTGAGCTTGGACTAAAAAAGCCTAATGGAAATAAATGGAAGATGTATTTATCCCTCATGGAGGCCGAAAAAAAGAAATATATTTCTGGAGAAATTGATTACGATACATTTCAAGCTAATTGTACTGATATTAACCAAAAAGCTACTTATGAATCAATGGGAATGACAGTAGATCTTTCTGAATTATTTAAAAGGCAAGTGAATGTTGCCGTTAATAGCAGTTCGGATGAAATTTTTGAAGATCAAGCAAGCGCTTTCTCAATTACCTTGACGACCATGGCAGGATTTTTAACCAGTCTTTATAGTCAGAGTGAGGTTTACCAAGAGTTGTTAGTAGCCGTGTCGCAAGGACATCTTCCAGAAGAACAACGAGACCAGAATAAATGCATAAATCCTGGAATGTTGAGCCAACTCGATTCTATCATTCGCAAATCTTTCTTGCCTATAATAGAAAGGGCAAAAAATACAAATTTTCGAGTTGAAAATATCGTAGAAATTGGAATTCTGTCGCTTTGGATTATGGGATTCCAATATTTAGATCCACACGGGATGAAAAGATATCAAGAAGCTTGGACGAGTGGAAATTATCCCTTTAAATCAACACCATCTGAAATCTATAAATATTTATATGAAAAAACGAGTCCGTGGATCGATAACGCTTTAGAATCTCTTCCTTCCCGATTTGTTCAAAAATTATGCGGACTTCTTGTGAATTTAGCTGAAATGGGAAACGAGTTTGAATTATGCAAGAAAGCAACTTTACGAAGTTTGGCACTTACAGATGGCGTCGTAACTGAAGCCACTCCAGAAAATATTCCAGGATCTTTAGCAGGTTTTTACGAAATAATAGGAGACAAGGAAAACGCTCTTAAATATTACTTAATTTGCTTAGATGCAATAAAATTGATCACGCAACCCGTGTGGACGGATGTATATATTTATCGAACTGCTTATCTTCTCAGAGAAAAGAACGAACCCCAAGAAGCATTAAAAATCATTGGAAAATATCATCCTGCTTTTAGAGGTAATGCAAGTACACTTCACATGCCCGCTCGGGAATTAACGCTCTCACTGGCAAATGAATTGGCTATTGATTTAGGATATGAAAACGCTCAAAGCGCTTTAAACAAGCTTTTGACTTAAAATTTCTTAAAATTCTTCTTTTTTTCATTTATTCAGATACCAATCACCAACAAGTATTTAGCTTTCTGAACCTAATTAAGATCAGATGATTTCGAATAATAAGAAGGAATTAATAAAATCGTCTATTGGACAAGTATTCACTCCACATTATGTTGCAAATTTTATCGTAGAAAATGCATTATGTCACGCTAAAAATCCAGTGCTTAAAGCATTAGAACCTTCAGCTGGAGAAGGAATTTTTATAGATTCTTTAAAAGAACATGGTATTAAAGACATCGTAGCGTTTGAAATCGATTCGACCTTAATGAATACCTTAAAGACGATATATCCCGATGTTAACTTTAAATACGAAAATTTTTTAGGTACTAGTCTTGAAGAAAAATTCGATTTAGTTGTAGGAAATCCTCCTTATTTAGGGCAAAACTATAATCCTGATTTATTTCAAGAATATAGGAATAAATATCCCGTTTGTAAGACATATTTTGCTGGAAATATGGATTTATTTTATTATTTCATCCACCAATCGATTCATTTGACCAAGCCCGGCGGTATCATATCATTTATAACAACAAATTATTGGATTACGAAGTCTAAAAGCACAGGAATCAAGTATTTAAAACCACATGTGCTCCACGAGTGTTTTTTAATTGATTATATCGATTTATCGGGAACAACTGTATTTAAAAATGCTCAAGGACAAAAAAATTGTATTTTTGTTCTTCAAAAGAAAACTGAAGAAGAAATTTTAACTGGAGCGAATAAAACAATTAATATTGCTCAGTTAAACATTAGTAGGCTTAAAAAAACTGAAGAAAAAGATATAAAAAGAATTTTTCAATTGTTATCAACAAGAAAAAAATCAAAAATTATATCAAGGTATACATCTGCGTTAACTAACAACGATTTAAGTCCTGAAGGGAGTTGGTTTTTATGTCATCCTCAAAAAGCGAAAGAAGTTGTGGATAAAATAGAATTACGGTGTACGAACAATGGAAAGATCACTCGATTAAAAGATCTTTTTACTATCAGAAATGGAATGATCTTCATTAAAGATAATGTATTTATTTTAACTCCTGGTGAAAACTTGCTTGTAGATGGTGATGATTTTTATGTTAAAATCAACTTAAAATTTGAAAAAATATCGAACCTTGAAAAAGAGAGATTAAAGAAAATTTATAAAAGCCGTTCAATCAAACCATATGGTCATGCTAAAAACGATTTTATTGGATACGCAATTGTATTCAATAAAATCGAGTTTATAAATCCTAATTATGAAATACGAAACCGCTTATTTGAAGAAAAATATCCAATTCTAACTCGCTATATTAAGCAATACGAAGACCAATTACGGGATATTTTGATAAACGCCAAGGAAAATCCTGAAGACTTTTATTTTCCAAGAAGGGGTTTGCATGTGAGAGTATTAAAACAAGAGAGAGTTAAACATAAAGAATTGATGAATCTTGAGCCATTCTACGATGCCGAACCAAAGATATTCTTCAAATTTGTTTCCTCTGAAAATCAATTTGGGTTTTCTAATGGTGTTTATTACGCCACTTCGGATACTTATTTTGTTTGGCTGAAATCTTCTGACCTAAAAGAATGGATGCCTTTTTACCTTGCGTATTTTAATTCAAAATTATTTAAATTTTTGTTTAAGGCAATGAACATTGCGCTTAAAAGGAGTAAATCAAAACTTGAAAATCTCTTGCCTGTTCCTGATAAAAATGTTTTTATATCTGAAAAAGAAAGAAAAATATTGTACATCGTTCTAATTCTTTCGAAAATTCTAATTGATTCCGAATTTACTATTGAAAAAGAAGATATAGAAAAAATTATTTTCTATCTAAAAGATATTTGGCCTTTCGATGCAAATTCAGATAAGGAAAGGTTGGATTTATTAAAAGTACTATCGTATAGAAAAATTAGTTCAATACTTTATTTGATAGATCACTTGCGTTTCACTCTTTTTAATGTGGAAGAAAGCATCATAGATTCATTGATGGAAAAATATTACTAATTTTTTTCTAACATGCTTGATTGTTACTTAATACGATGATCGACTTTCCCCGATTTGATGATGTTGGAAGTTTTCCTCTCTCAGAAAATATTGATTTAGAAGCTTTTAATAAATATTATTGGATTGCTTATAAAGCCCTCATAAAAAAATCAGATATTTTTGAAAATCGAGGCATAAATAATTACTTTATAAGCCCATTCCTTCAATCTTTTAAGTACAAACTGAAAGCGGGCGTGGAAATAATCAATTTTCCCCAACATGTGGATATGTATAACCAATTCTTGCAGCCAATTGTTGATTACGAAAAAGAACCAGGACTCGTTGAGTCTGAAAAAGCTTTCATTCCAGAAATGATTGTACTTGAAAATTTTGCCAAAGAACATTATGAAAAAGAAGGAAAAGAAATTGAGGTTAAAATCTGCATTACTGGACCCATTGAACTTTACTTGAAAAAACATGGATTTACCGTGTACCAAGATATGGCATTGAATTATGCAAGATCTGTAAATTCTTTTCTTAAAAATTCGATAATAAACACGAAATATATGAAAACATCTATAGTATCTATAGACGAACCTTCATTTGGATATGTCGACCTTGCAAACATTAATAACGACGAAATCGCTTCAATTTTTGACAAATCCTTGGAGAATGTTAGCGCCACGAGTCAGATTCACTTGCACACTCTAAATTTAGCTCAAATCCCACTTCAAACGAAATATATTGATGTACTTACATGCGAATACGCTTCAGATAAGTCCAACAAAATTCCCAAGCGAGAACTCGATGAATACGATAAATTTATGCGAGTAGGTATCACCAGAACGAATATAAATAGCATAATGGCGGAGAAAATGGACTCTGGTGTATCTTACGACGAATTGAAAACGATTGACGGCGTAAAAAGCTTGATTGATTCCAAAGAAACAATAAAAAAAAACCTTTTAGACGCTTTAAATCACTATGGGGATCGACTTAAATATGTGGGACCTGATTGTGGTTTATCGGGATGGAGGCCTCCTGAAGTTGCATTTGAGCTCCTAAGAACTACCTTTAATGCCATCCAAGAAGTAAAGCAAGATTATAATAAGTGAATATTTCAGACTTGAAACTCGAACATACTTCTTTTTTGATTGTCTACCTTGTTTTATTATTATATCATAAAACCATTAACTATATATTTATAAATTAATATATGTAAATTAAAGGTTGACAAAATACATATAACATAATTTGGTGAAAGAGATGTCGAGCGATATTGATGATTTTATAAATAGGATTAAAAAATTATTTAAATTTGGAGCAGAAAATTTCGATTTAGATTTGTTTATATTTCCCGATAATAATACATTTAAGGATCATCCTAAAGGATTCAAGGTTTCGTATCATTTCGAAGAAGGAAAAGAGGATCCTGAAATTAAAATTGAAGACAATATTGATGAAAGCGATTTAGAAAATTTAATCAAGAACTCACCTGAAAAACATGCTAAAGTTAGAAAGATTACTCCTCAAGCGGAGTTAAAAAATTCATTTGATGCAAGTGAATTTGTACTAGAAAATTGCAATAATGAGGGTGATTTTAATGTTTGTGAACCTTATACGGAAATTAATAACTTTGATTCATTTACAGAAATAATCATTGATATCCCAGGGATTCAGAGAGATCAATTTTCAACCTATTATGACGAAGTTAACAATATATTGTCTTTT
>JAEOUI010000145.1 GCA_016839425.1 Promethearchaeota archaeon | reverse complement strand
TCCACATTTCTGAATGTACGCCATCGTATCTCATCTAATAACTTACTTTAGAAAAGTAAAATGTTTTAAAAGTTAATTATGAAAAAAAATCTTAGATTGGAGGGATATACTCATTTCCATCTTCGATATTCCAATTATGGTCAATAATAAGATTGTTTCTTGCAACTGATGCGGGATGACCAAAATATTGAGAATATCCCCCATGAAACATCACATCATCTTGCACATCCTGAGCTTCCCATCCAACCAATAAGGCGTTATAATTCGTCATTGATAAATTCACTTCAAGAAACATGTTAACCATTTTTGTCACTCTCGTAATATTCCAATTACCTATATTTTGGTCGAAATCATGTGCTTCACGGAACATTGATTCCATTGTATTAACTTTTAATACATCCCACTCACCGATAGATTGATTGAATGAATTTGCTTGATAAAACATGAAACTCATCTCAATAACGCTAGAAACATCCCACCCGCTAATATCTTGATTAAAACTGGATGCCCCGGTGAACATTTGTCTCATGTTTATTACATTTGACACATTCCAATCACCAATGTCTTGATCAAACTCAGTAGCAAAATAGAACATCCCCCTCATGCTTGTTACCTTTGAGGTGTCCCAGTCGTTCATTCTTGGAATTGTTGTAATTCCATAACAGCTGGTAAAAGCATTATCTAATATTATTGTTCCTGTTAAATCAAGTAAGTCATTTGCGGTTATATACATGTTATTGCATCCATAAAAATATCGACCTGAATTTCCTAATCGCAAGCAACCCCATTGCTTAATATTAAGTATCTTCAATCTATCTCCTGAATGATCGAAACACCATCCGATAATTGTTCCTCTTATTTCGATGTCGTACTGACCTTTATACAAGTATGTGTGAGTAATTTCCGATTGATTCCAACTCGTGATAGTATTGTTCGTTCCATCACCCCAGTCTACCACGAAATTATATGTTCCAGAGGGTTCCAACGGAAGCTTTACTTGATTTACAGCACTCGATCCAGAACTTATCTTGGTACAATTCCAAGTCGATATGAACGGTTTGGGCACATCATCTTCAATGGGGTTATCAGAAACACCGTTTGTATTGCTTGGCACTAGTAGAAATAATATTCCAGTAACTCCAACACCAATGATTGTGAGTGAAACAACTACTATTGCTATAATCGCTCCTTTTTTCATTTATTAATCACTTTTTTGATTTTTTGTATGATTTAAGGAACGAAAATGACTATTTAAGCTGATATTGGATGAAATTGAATACTTGTCTTAGATCATTTAAATAAAAATAATTTTTTGACTGTCATCTATTAGAAATTGAATTTAAAAACCATACAACATTACTACAACTAATCTACCTCAAATAAGTTCATGGGGTTTTTAAAAAATAACACTTTAATATAGAGATCCTAATGCCACCTAGATGGTTCTTAGAAAGAAAATCTAAGCTTAAATTAGTTTCAATTATTCTTGCCTTTTTAACAGTTTCGATTATGAATAATTCAATAGGAAATATCTCCAATAATTACGAGGAAAATTCTTCTTTGAATCCAAGAAGTTCTGATTTTTGGATAATCGAATCACCATTTGTCATAGATGACGACTCTTTAAATCAGAAGTGGGAAGATTATATTTCCATGTCATGGCTTTCTGGAGAAGGAACTGCCGATAATCCATATGTAATCGAAAATTTGAGCATTGATTCAAGCGCGAGTTCCAATAAAGCGTGCATTGAAATTAGAGACTCAGATAAGTATTTTATCGTGAGGAATTGTCTTTTAAAAAATGCCATAGGCGACACTTTTTTAAATCCAAGAGCAGGTATCTATCTTTCTGATGTTTCAAATGGAAGGATTGTTAATATTACTTGTCACGACAACGATGTGGGAATACGCGGTTATCAAACTAATGACATCGTATTTTTAAAAAATCAACTTCACCACAATTATTATTCAGGGTTTTATCTTGTTTATTGTTTCTTTTGTAATATTACCCAAAACAACTCCTCTTATAATTATAACGACGATGGGATTTTTTTATGGCAATCCGATAACAACACGATTGCACAAAATAATCTTACATGTAATCAATGGGGTATTTATCTGTATGGTTATAGCGATTATAATACCATATTCGGAAATAACGCCTCTTTTAATCAAAAAAATGGTCTGCATTTGAATAAATCGTGTGCATATAATACGATCGCTGAAAATATTTTTAAAGAGAACCAGGCTGGTATTTATCTTGAAGACTTAAGCAACCAAAACGAAATTAATCGAAATATAATCATCCAGAATGTAAATGGTATTTTTTTGAATCATTCTGACTCTAATGTAATTGTGGAAAATAATGTCTCTAATAACCTGAAAGACGGAATTTTATTACATGATGTATTTTATGCTGATGTGAGTGGAAATATTATACGAAACAATATTCAGAATGGTATCTCGTTGGATGAAAATAAGTACAGTGATCTGGGAAATAATTCCATTAGAAATAATAATTGTGGTCTTTATTTAATCCAATCAGATATTATTGATATTCACGATAACGATCTTATTGCTAACAACTATGGTGCCTACTTTAATATCTCTAATAGCAATGTAATTTTTCGCTCAAACAATGTCAACAAGAATGATGTCATTGGTGTTTTTGTTTCTGAGAACTTAAATACTAACAATTTATTCTACGAAAATAATTTCATTGATAACACAATACAAGCACAGGATAACAGTGGGGTTGGAGAAAACCACTGGAACTCAAGCGAGATTGGTAATTATTGGAGCGATTATGAAGGCAAGGATATTGACGGAGATGGGATTGGAGACGTACCATATAATATTTCTGGTACTCCAGGTATTCAAGATATGAAACCAATAGTCCATCTACAAGAGGAGGAAACTTCGCTACCAAACAACGATTATGCTTGGATCGCAATAGTAATTTTCGTTGTCATTGTTTTGGGTGTGAGTGGTATAGTCCTCAATAAGAAAAGAACTAAGTCAGGATTAAAAAGATTTAATACTACATTTCATTCGAGTTCAGTAAGTTCAATAGCACAAAATCCTCAAAAAAAACCAATTGATCCGATACCACAATCTAACCAATCTGATATAGAAACCTCAGGGAGAATCATCAAGGCTGGAACTGATGAAGAAAAAGATATAGAATCCGAAGTCGCTGTTATAAAGGCGCAATACACCTGTCCGGTTCACAAGGGTATCATTGAAGGTGGAGAGCTTTATTTATGCCGTCATTGCAAGACCTTTTATTGCAAGACGTGCGTGGAAGCCTTGAAAAAGAAGGACGAATCGTGCTGGTCGTGCAATAAACCATTCGAGTAATTAAAAAGAAAAATTAGATCAGTTCTGGCATTTTATGACTTCTAATTTTGAAAGGAATTCGATGTTCTCTTCAGAACTGTTATCTCTATAAGTGTCTATATCGATAGCAAGCGGTTTGATATCTAATATTGGTGTTCCATTAATGGCGTCTAAACCCCACACCTTTAATTCCCGTCCCTTTCGCTCAATTAATTTGACTGTAGTCAAACCGATCAAACTCGGTCTATTAGGTGCTCTAGACGCAAAAACGCCCTTTAATCCTCCCTTGTAGTCGAGTCCGTCTAGTTTCATGCTGTTGGGGTTGCTTTCGTGAAAATAAAATAGGATTTGAAGATATTCGTTTTCTTCGATCTTAAATAATCCATTTTCATATTGTTCGTGCAATAAAATGGTAGAGATCTGATTTCTTAATTTAAATGCCCCCTCTGGTCGGGTTAGTTCATTTCTTACAACGCCGATCTCGTTGATTTTGTACATTATTCCTATTTTTCCCAGTCTTAAATTGCTAATAAACAATTTCTTAGATGAATTAAAAAAGAATAGATCGTATATAAAGTAGTATGAAAAAGTTAAAATCCAGTATGAAAATGTATTAAATATTAATTAAAGCTCTTAAATTCTCAAAAAAAATTTTGAATAAAGAATAAAAAAATGATATGTAGATTTTAATTTTATTTTTTAATAATTCCGTGTCCGTTTAGCTCGTAATATTCATTATTTGCACAAGAAACGCATAAAACAGATCCGTTCTTTGGAATTACTCTTGTTGCCATTGTGCTTTCTTGACATCGTGAGCAAATGATACTTTCGTGGATTGGTGCGTATTCTGGAATTTTAAACTTCACTTGTTCTATTTTAAATAATTTTTCAACATCAACATCCAAAATTCTTAACGCTGTTTCCCGAGCCAATCGCTTGAATTCATTCATGTCTTTTTCAGTTCCACTTCTTTCCTTTATGACTTTCTGAAATAATTCTTGAAAATCGTTATTATCGCCAAAATAATCCTGATAATTCTCTCTTAAAACCAGACGGACACCTTCTCCATCTCTTTTAGTCATGGTAAAGGCAGTTTTTCCGTAATCGCGATAAATAAGCGAATTATTACCGATAGAACATCCGGTTGTAAATTGTACACCATCTAATGCGCAATTATTCGTTTCAGCAATGACCAAAATATTTTCCATTCCGTCAGGGTTCCAACTCATTTCTTTTACCAAAAACGCTCCAGCAATGGTTCCGATCGCTAATCCAGGGCAAAAATGTCCGTGCAATATCGCCGCTTGTTTTATTATTTCTTTTAAATTCCACGACCTTATTAATTGGAGCAGTTCGGAGCGAGGATGTTTTAAATCGTGTTTCTTTTTCTCTTTCTCCTTTTCATACTCGTCCATTGCTAAAGCAAACGGTTTAATGTCCAATATGGGTGTTCCGTCCATTGCGTCTAGACCGGATACCTTTAACACGCATCCGTTCCGTTCCAATAATTTTACGGTAGTTAATCCTATTCTACTTGGTCTGTATTGAGATCGAGAAGCAAAAACTCCCTTTACTTCGCCCGTGTAAGTGGGTCCTTGCAAGTTTCCGTCGTTTTTGTCTCCGTGGAAGTAAAAAAGAACTTGTAAATATTTGTTATCCTCGATTTTATACAATCCATCTTCGTATTCTTCCTTCAATACCAATTCAGAAACTTCCTTTTTCATTTTAAACGGGTCGTCTGGCGTACTAAATTGGCTTTTTATCACACCTATTTCTTTTATATTTTGCAATACTATTCCTCTTTTTATTGTTTTTTAATTAAAGACAAAATTACACTTTTCGATAGATTCCTCGGGTATGATATAACTCCGATTTCCCTTTTTTATTATTGATACTTTAACCCCATAAACGGATTCTATGTTTTTTTCTGATAGAATCTCTTTTCCACCACAAGCGTGAATTTTTCCCTTATTTAAAATAATTAATTTTTCGCAATACTTCAAGGCGAGATTTAGATCGTGAATGGCAATAACGATTGCTACTTGCTCCTTTTTTTTAATTTCAAGAAGGTAATTGAGAACCTCGATTTGATGCTTTAAATCCAAGTTTGCGGTTGGTTCGTCTAATAATATAATGCTTGGTTTTTGTGCTAGTGCCCGGGCAATGTGTACTTTTTGAGCTTCTCCTCCGCTAAGCTCGCAGACATTTCTTAGCGTAAAATCCCCAAGATCGAGTCTTTCCAATATATCTGAGACTATTTCCTTGTCTTCGTTAGTCTCCTTCCAAGAGATATGCGGTTTCCTGCCCATAAGAACGGTTTCAAATACCGTCATTGGAAAAGTTATATCCTCTTTCTGCGGCACGTATCCAATGCATTTTGCGACTTCTTTCCTACGCATGTCATTTTGGTTTACATTTTCAATAAAAATGCATCCTTGTTTTGGTTTTAAAATGGCGTCAATGTTTTTCAATAATGTGCTTTTACCCGAACCGTTAGGACCTATAATGCCAACGAAATCTCCTTTATCGACATTAAAATTAACCTTATTTAATATTGGGGTGCTATTATACGAAAAACTAAGATCTTCTACTTTTAATATCACCAATATCCTCTCTTTTCTTTCTTTAACAATAAATATAAAAATAAGGGTGCCCCAATGAACGATGTGAGAACGCCCACAGGCAGAACTTGAGGTGAAATAACCGTTCTCGCTATTGTATCTGCTATTAACAGGAATAACCCACCGAATAGGCTGGCTGCTGGAATTAGGTATCTTTCGTTTCCTCCTATAATGCGACGAACGATATGCGGAACGATTAATCCCACGAAAGCAATAATTCCGAAAAATGCTATTACAACCGATACCGTAAGAGATGCCACGACCATACCTGCCGTCCTCATCCTTACCGTGTTCACGCCCAGGCTTTTAGCGGTCTCTTCCCCGGAGTTCAGAACATAATAATGCCAAGAATTCCGCATGAAAAAGGCTAAACATAAGCTAGTAACGCAAAAAAGTATTAAAAATATTTCCCAGGTTGATTTAGCTAAATTACCAAAACTCCAAAACACTATAGACGCAATTTGAATATCGTCTGCACAAAGATATTGCAGTGCCGTTGTTAAAGCTTGAAAAAACGCTCCCAAAATCACTCCACATAGTATCATCGTCTCAGGACGCGCTTTTTTAAATTGTACTAATAACAATATGATCCCAGTACTAATAAGTGAGAAAAGAAACGCAAATAATGTAGCCGAATAAGGGTTATGTATTAATACGGCGTCTGAACTACTGCTTTGCAATGAACCTGCACCTAGAACGATCACGGCAAAAGAAACCCCAAAAACAGCTGCCTGAGAAATGCCAAGCGTGAAAGGCTCTCCTAATGGATTTATAAGAATGCTTTGCATGACAACTCCGCTCAGAGCCAAGGCCATACCAGCAATTAATGCCGATAAAACGCGAGGCAAGCGAATCCTAAGAATGACATGAGTTTGAGTTTTTTCGCCACTGCCAAATAAGCATTTTATGACAGTAGTGAAGGACATTTTATAGGCGCCTAAACTGATTCCAACGATAAAAAAAATAAAAATAAAAAAAATGGTAAGGAAAATAAAATATTCCCTTTTTTTATTGTATTTTTCGAATCTTTTCTTAATAACAATAGATTCCATGTTTAATCCTTTTATCTAAATTTTTTATTATAGATTCAATCTACGCGTTAATTTCAGCACTGGTAATATTGTGGAATCCACCAAAATAATAATCGGCCATATCGGAATATACTCCTTTTCCAAGCAAGGTTTCGTATATTTGGTCGTAAATATTTCCCTCCGTGTAATCAAGATCGGCGAATTGTTCGGGAAAAAATCGATATCCTAAATAATACGCATCAATTAACACGGTTCCGTAATTGGTCGTGTACCAATTGTATGGTAATGTCATGACAACTTCCGGTGGGTCTGCTAAAACACAATCCAATGCGCCCAATTTCTCGGGAGCCTTTAAATCTGCCATGCTTAGAGTATATCCACCAGCATCAACTATTAGATAATCAAGCATGTCCCAATCCTGTAATTTATAAATGTATCCATATTGAATAAATGCGTGGTCTGTGCCCTCTGCCGTAGAAACATTGTAGACCGAATTTCTTCCATTTATAAAAGCCAATGGAGAATATTTAGTCTCTGTTGAATCCATTCCATGTTCACCTTTATATCCAATGCCACCAACATACAACCAAGGCTTTTCCTCCTCAGGTATGTCCTTAGTCCTCTCGTTTAAATCTGCAATTGTTTCGTTGAAAAAATTAATCAAGAAAATTGCTCTCTCTTTTTTTCCAAGAACTTCACCGATAATAGACAAGGAACCATAGAATTGATTAATCTGATCGTTTAAATTCCCGTAATTCAAAACAACAACAGGAATTCCCGTTAGTTCGGTCAATGTATCGGCCTCCTCAACTGATGTATAATATGTTGTAAAGATCACATCGGGATTCTGCGCCATGATCAATTCTGGGTCACCACCAAAGATTGGGCCAATACTAGGCAAGCTTGCGAGTTCTGGATACGCAAAATTATACGGTCTCGCTACATCCGTTTTCTCGGTTTCTTCAACGCCACATACGAGATCGGTTGCGTTCATATATGCCAAGAGTCTTAAGCTCCCTGCGTTGATTGCCACGATTTTATCTATGTCATTAATCTCGGGAACCTTAACATTGCGCCCCAAGCCATCCGTGATCGTCCTAGTATTCTCCTCGTCAGAGATAAGGAACATTGAAATAGACACGATACTGACAATAACTATCGATATGAACCCAACGACTAAAACCCCAGTTAAAATTTTTTTTTTGTTCATTTTCGTGTTTTCAATTATTTTTAATGGTCAATGTTTTTAAAAAAAGAAACATCATATTTAAGGTAGTATGAAAATGTTATAATGCAGTATGAAGTCCACAGGGAAATGCAAGAAATGAGGATAAAAATGAACTAATGAACAAGAAGCATTGTTGATGGATTTAGGAAAAGCTTAAAATGCTAGATGGCAGCCTAAATAGCTGAAAACCCTACTATGAACAACAAATTTATTATCCTAAAAAATTGCATCATATGTCATCAGATGTAATTATTTTCTTTCAAGTGATAGTTCGAAATACATTTAAAAATTGTAAGGTCATATACATAAAATACCATCTAAGGTTAAATTAAGATCCTGGCGGCGCGCGAACGAGTCGAGGATGCGATGAAATGAAGAAAAACGAAGAAAAAAAGACGGAAAAAAAACATAGCGAAGAAGATCTGAAAAACGATTCAATGCGATCCTTCCGAGGGGCTCAAATACCGCGACTGGAAGCAATGGCTCTTCAAGACCTCGAGAAACTATCGGGGAAGGCATTTAACATCGTAAACCTGTTAGAACTTGACGGTCAGATGGGTTTTTCAGTTAATAAGCACGGTAATGTAACAGGAATTGGATTATATCGATGCAAACTATCTTGCCTTCCAGAATCAATAGGAAACCTCACATCCTTACAAGAACTCCGAATGTTAAACACTCGTTTAACCTCCCTCCCTGAGGCCATAGGAAGACTTATAAAATTAAAACGATTATTCGTTAGGGAGAACAGGTTAATGAGCCTTCCAGAATCAATAGGAAACCTCAAATCGCTTGTATCACTTTCATTACGAGGAAACCTTCTAGAATATCTTCCTGAATCCATTGGAGGATTGAAATCGCTAACAATTGTTGACTTGAGTCTGAACTGTCTTTCAAGGCTTCCAGACTCTATAGGGTCTCTAGGATCGCTCCAAAACTTAAACTCGTGCCATAACAAGCTAGAAACACTCCCTCCGTCCATTGGAAGCTTAAAATTGCTCCAAACCCTTAATTTAAATAATAATCAAATAGAAACGCTCCCATCTTCAATAGGGAATCTTTCCTCTCTGAGAATGTTCCCTTTATATAATAATAAATTATCGAGCCTTCCCGAATCCTTTGGAAACCTGCAAAATCTTCAATTTCTCCGCTTATCTGGCAACCGTCTTTCGAATCTTCCCGAATCTTTTGGTGCCCTCTCATCGCTAAAAGAGCTAGATTTAAGTAGAAATCTTCTTTTTACGCTTCCAAAATCAATAGGGGACCTTTCCTCTTTAACAGAATTACTTCTATTTGACAATAAACTTATTACGCTTCCCGAATCTTTCGGTGCCCTTTCTTCCCTTAAAAAATTATCCTTGTATAATAATCCCCTTCGATTCCTTCCCGAATCCTTTGGAAAACTCAAATCGCTACAAATCCTGAGACTTAACGATAATTTATTGGAGGGCCTTCCGGATTCGATTGGACATCTTTCGTCTTTGAGAGAATTATCATTGTATAATAACCAATTAAAGACCCTTCCTACTTCAGTCGGAAATCTGAAATCGCTCGCCTTTCTACACCTTCATTGTAATGAAATCTCAAATCTTCCCGAATCCATTGGTAATCTCTCTTCTCTCATCACATTATCGCTTAATAACAACCAAATCACGAACCTTCCCGAGTCTAATACAACGCTTGAAACACTCGACAACCTTTACGGTCTGTATTTAGGAAACAACAAGATAACAACCTTGCCCGAATCCATTAGCAGCTTGAAATCGCTTGCCTACCTTCAAGTAGAAAATAATAACCTTACAAGCTTACCAGAATCAATGATGACCATGAATTCTCTTAATGGCGTTTATCTTTCAGGAAATCCGTTGGATTCGAAAGCAAAGTTGTTGGTAAAACAGCTAAAAAAAAAGAAAATTACCATCTCGGTATAATTTTAATTAAAATTTATAGAACTTAAACTTCTATAATAGAATATTAACAATAGTTTTATATAGCATCTTTTTCTAATAAGATAATTAAAACACCCTAGAAAACCAAGAATATGAAGGAACAAACGATAATATATTTATGTTTTTTTACTGGGATTTTAATGCTATTGGATCCTTTTATTGGAATAATAATATTCCTTGAAGGTTTATCTAATGATTTTGCTTCAATATTTATTTACTTGTCTTTATTTGCAGCTTTATTCGTAATTATCGGAGCAATTTTAGCAAGAAGCGATTATACGCCTCTAGGAATGGATTATCTCAAACTTAGCATTAATTCGCTTAAGATAGCGCTTGGGATTGGGATAATTGGCATTATCCTTTTTAATGTCTTGGTAACAGTTCCAAGTATCGAACACCCTCTAGC
>JAEOUI010000144.1 GCA_016839425.1 Promethearchaeota archaeon | reverse complement strand
CGCGAAAGTATTTAATATAATCATTTTCTTCAATAAATAATGGTGTCTTTGCTAAATTCAATGTAATGCGCCAGTTCTCTTGTGGATCAATGTAGAACCCTTCTTTTAAGGAATAGTCAAATAAATAACGAGGCTCTTCAAGTGAAGGGAAGTAGAGATCTTTCATTACGCTTGCCCAAGCAATTTTAGCATTAGTTTCTATGAACTCCGCTTTTTTCGAATCATTAATTAGACTTGAAGGATTCATGAGGTCAGAAATTAAAATTATTTATGGATTTTCAATTTTAATAGTGTTAATTTGTTAATTTGTTCAAAACAAAATATTATTTAAATATTAACTATTATTTTCCTTATTAATTTTAACATAGAGTGTCATTGTAATTAAAATATGACTAAAACCATTAAGATCGTTATAGCCGGTGAAGGCGGCGTAGGAAAAACATCTTTCCTTAACAGGGTTATACATGATTTTTTCGATGAAAAATCGGAATTGACAAAAGGAATTGAGTTTTTTAATAAAAAGATCCATATTAGCCTTCATGGGGATGATTACGATTTGATTTTCTGGGATTTTGGCGGCCAAGATCGATTTAGAGATTTTTTACAAAATTTCGTTGATGGGTCTAGTGCTGCAATCTTTTTATTTGATTTGACTCGATTTAATACTTTAGATAAATTAGAAGAATGGCTCGAAATCCTTACGGAGAAAGAAAGCATACCAATTCTTATATTAGGCACGAAATTAGACTTGATTGACGAGAATACTAAAGATTATTTCAACGATATCCTCGGAAAAATAGTTGATGCCTACGATGATATATTCGGATATCAATTAGTTTCTAGTAAGAATGCAATAGAAGTAGATCGTGCTTTAAATTTAATTGTTGATAAAATTACCGAAATTAAATCAACTTCTGCTTGAAATTAATAATAAAATAATAATTATCCGATCGTAACTCTATTTAAAATCCAGCATTTTGTGAATTTTTTAGATATATTAAACTATCAAGGATAGATCTTAATCGGATTGCTTCCGCACCCCCTGAGAGTTGAAGATTAATTAATGAATTATCTTTAGTTCCCGTAACATTTATTTCAAGAAGTAAATCGGGAGTTCTTATTTGGCGCGTTTGTCTTTTTTCAAATGCTTTTTTAAGGGGGGCATCCAAATCGGGAAATTCTAGGGCAATATCCGCCCACAATTCATTCCAGTTTTTATAAAATGCTATATAATTCGTTACCGTCTGTTTATATAACTCTTTATTACACCAGTTCAATAAAAAAGGTCTATGAGGGAGATCTAGATCTTCCAATAAATCCGCTTTAATTTGTGAAAGCACATCAATCTTTCCTGTTTTTGTAGCATCTAATATTTTTTGTGCTATTTTAGAATATTTACGATTTTTCAATTGCTCTATTATGGGAATTATATCATGTTTTACAATGAGATCATTCTTGTCGTATTTTTTAAGTTCTAAAAAATCATTTTCTTTTGAAGTCCCTTTCTGGAACCTTTCTAGAATATGATAACAGACTTGACGGTTTTTAAATCTTTTAAGTATTTTAGTTAATAGAGCGCGAGTAAATTCGTATTTATTTCCCCAAAAAGGAGCTTTTTCTATTTCTTGGGAAACATATGTAGCTCTATGAGCAATTATAAATGGAGCAACAGTATTTACTATGTTTATATCTACTTCTTCAAACTCTAAAAACCAAGCTAAAGCTTTTGAATAACGTAAAAGATCCTTAGCTACTCGTACGCTTAAAATTGAATCGATTTTATTACAAACATTATTTGTTGTATTAAAATGACATTGTGAAATCGAACATAGCCCTTTACTTGGTTTTAAATGTTCGCTATTACCTTTATCAATTCGATCACATAAAGTATATTCTCTAATAATTGCGTGAATAAAATCATTTACATCAGAAGAGAATTTTATATTATTTACATAAAACCAAATTTCCATTAATTCCTCAATGTTTAAGATTTTCGGTACTTGAACGATTTCATCAATGCCAGAAAAACGTTCGTCTCTTCCAGTAAGGATCAATTGAAGATCGGTGCTATTTGG
>JAEOUI010000143.1 GCA_016839425.1 Promethearchaeota archaeon | reverse complement strand
TAAGTGATTTTTTACCTGTTTATCGGAATATTCCAAACCTGCGTTTGGATTTGAACAATACCACCCAACTACAGTTAAGTTCCTTTTTTGATATTGTTCTTCAGTAGTTGCAAATATTTCAAGAACTTCTTGTTGGTTTTCAAGATCGATTTCAATTCCATGAGTTAATGGAATGGCATTTATTATTTCCAAGCGTGCGTCTTTTCTTCCCATACAAATCCCAATTACTTCAATATTTTGCTTGAGAGAGCGACTCGCGTATTTAAGGACATGCGTCATCATGTTCCTGAACGCTTCCTTTTTAATTCCTATTTGAATTTTTGTTGACATGATTATTTATTTTTTTTCTTTTTTTTTTCTTTTTTGGTAGAAATGTGAGACATTGTTTCGTTTTTCTCAGACTTTTGAATTTCGATTTGGTTTATGAGATCCTGTTTTTCAAGAATAATGTTGTTTAATTCGTTTTTAGTTTTCTCGTGGTATTCTTTTTCCTTATTTAATGATTCTTGTAATTCCCTGTTCTTTTCTTCAAGATCTTTAAATTTATTTGTTAATTCCTGTGAATCAAATTCTGAAAGAGTATCAGATTTTATTGGTTCAAGAATTTTCTGCTCAGTAGAGTCCTGATTTTTTAATTGTTTGTACTTCTCCTTTATTTCTCTTGAAATCGTATCTTGAGTTTGCAAAATATCATTAATAAGAGTCTTTTGAGAACCCAGAGTTTTTGTTAATAACTCTATTTTTTGTTTAATATCATCTATTGATTGTACTTGAATTGAGTTCATATTTTCAGAGATTAGTTTTAATTGCGAATCAAAGAAATCAGTAATATTTAATAATTGTTCCTTTGATTTTTCAATAGATACTTGCGAAGACTTGTTTTTTTCGTTTGATTGTTGAATTTTTGTAATATTCTGCTCCAAGGAGGCAACGATTGAAGAACTTGAAGTTTCAATTATCATTTTAAATATTTGATTTATCTTCTCCGAAATTACTTCCTTCAGTGTATCTAAAGAATTCTTTATCGTTTCTCTATCTCTATCGAATCCTTCAAACCGATCGTAAAAGTACACATCTAATTGATCTAAAAGGTTAGTTAAAGAAAATTTAAAATTAGTTTGAACTGAAGACATCTTGTTGCTTAAGACTTCCTTGAGCGAAACGAGCGTTTCTCGTGTTTTTAAATTACTTTCTACGATATTTAAAACGGTTTCTTGGCTAAACTTATTAAAAAAAGATATCAAGGGTTCTAACGATGTTTCTAAAAGGCTATAAACACCGTCTTTAAATGCAGTGAGAATGGAACTTGTTTCAAATTCAGGCCGATCTGCCATAAGTTGATTTACGTGGGGAATATACACATTTCCAAATATGTCTGGAGTTTCGTTTAATTCAAGAATTGGCGGATCTCTCGTGTGAATGCTTTCGATGAGCTCCATTATTTTTAAGTAATAATTATTATTATCGGGAGGTTCGACGATGGTTTTAACTTCGTGATAGTTCGTATTAGGTTTGGAGGGGTCGTCTAATCTGAAGGTTCTAAACCCATAATCAATCTCGCCCTCGCTCAATGGTTTTAAACCATATTTCTTTCTAAATTCAGGGTCGGTTTCTAGATAATAGTGATCAAATACGACGCCAATAGCGCTTGGGTTAGGCGTTTGCCAGCCCATTTGGTTTTTTATATCCGTTCCACTAAAAAAAACTTTTAGGTTTGGATGAGAATGATACCATCCTACAGTGAACCAATTTTTTTCAGAGAATTTTTCGTCTATTGCCGCAAAAGTTATGTAATCATGAGGTGCAAATTGGACTTCAATAGAACCACCGTGAGAAACTGGTACGGCATCTTCTATAATCACATTCTTAATATCTCCTTCGCCCTCAAGATATCCCATGAGCATTCCCATGACTTCTTTATATTGGCTTTTATCCCTGGTTTTTGAACCAAACCGGAGGACATGAACGAGCATTTTATAGTATGCTTCAGGTTTTATTATCACGATCGATTTGTCTTTCATGTAATCACAATAATTTTTTTTTTAAAGTTAATTAATTGTTTTTTATAATCTGGTGATTGTACAAAGAATTTTTCGTGGCTTTTTTGATTTTATTAAGAATGAATTTTAATTAAGGGTATTAGAATTAAATAAAATATGCCTTAAAATAAATTTCACTCGTGAGGTAATGGTTTTCCACAATATGGGCAGAATTTCCAATCGATATCCTTACCGCACGAGGGACAAAAGGTTGTTTTTCCTGTTGCTCTACTATTTTGAGCATTTATAGTTGTGGTAGTAGTCGTGCTTGAAGGAATTGATGGTAGGGTTCTCGTTGTCTTGATGGTCGATCCCGATACCTGAGGCGCGTTATCTTCTTTAATTGCTCTGACTCTCTCTTGAAACGCTTTTCTCTTTGCTTCTTCCCCCTCTTGATATCCTGTAGCCCCTTCTTCTCTTACCCATCCTTTCGTAGTAGGTCTTTTAAGCTCGTTTTCGGGAACTTTTTCCAATTCAACATCTCTTGAATCCGAAACAGCAGGTACCATTTTTTTCTCTTCTTTCTTTTGTACAGCTTGTTTAACTAACGCTTGAGTTGTTTTCATGATTTGATGGGGATTAATGTTTGGTATTGCAACAGTTCTCAGGACCCAACCTACAATGAGGTTGGAATTTGGAAGCCCTCCGGCCGTATCCTCTTCTTTAAAGACATAGGAATCAATAATATCTCGTCCTTTTAATATTCGGGAAGCCCATTTCTCGTTAATCAAACCTAGCTGGATTCGATACGAAGTTCCAGCTATTCCTAAGTGGCTTGTTAGTGGTTCAAACCCTTTTTCGGCCATGATGTAATTTACTCCTTTAAATTAGTTTTTTTTCTAGGTTGTTTTATCATTAATTATTATTTTAATAGGATTCGGATTTTATAAATTTAACAAAATTCGTTCAAAAATTAAGTAATAGAAATTAAAAATTTAACTGCTTAATAAAGACTTACATTTTATTTATTAATTAAAAAAAAGAGAGTTATTTAATAATTTAAATCGTTCATTTTGCTTTTTTCAATCACTCGAGCGAAAACGATAGAATTATTCAATTGAAAACAAAAATAAAATAAAAAAAAAAGAAAATTATTAATCATTTTCGATATCTATATCAACATCGTTGCTGGAATTATGGATAGTAGGTTCGTTTTTCAACGGGTTCTAAATTTTTGGGTGTTTCGAAAGCTTTTTCCGTGTAAACCCGACAGTAACTATAATAACGGCTCCAGAACCTATAGCAATTATACCAATTACAATTGATATTATCAAGCCATTATCTCCTGTGGGTTGATTGGTGGATTGATCGGGTTCCTTATCGATTAGAATGGGATCCACGGCAATATTCGTTTTAAAATCTTTTTCAGGATATCCATCAGCGTTTACGATTAATTCAAGCAAAATGGGGGAATCTCCAGGATTTACTGTAATTGGGCTTAACGAAATCGTATAGATGCCATTACCATTATTTTCTACGGCATCAATTCGTTCTAGTCCGTCCCACCAGACTTGAATTGTCGCAAAATCAATGTAGGCTCCAACTTGGTTTTTTATTTGTATATCAAGCAGGAATTCTTCTGAAGTATAATTTTGTTCCAAAATGTTAATTTCGAGATACACGATTTCAGTATCGACTTGAAAGTAACTAATGTCAGTAGAATAGAATCCATTTGGATTTGACCAAAATAGTTGGATTGAATGTGCGCCATTGTCGGGCATTGGAATTGTCGTATTTCCTGAAATTAAAATATATGAATTTTCATCTAAGGAATACCTAATCCAATCAATATCATCTAATATTATAAAACTGAGAAGCAAACCCTCCTTCATATTATCTCCGATTTCGTAGTTAGGGTCCCAAGAAAATCCAACAGCGTCTACATAGAAATCAAAATTAGTTGCGGTAACACCCGAGCAAAATCCAAACATGTTAATATCTTCTAAGTCGTCTTCAAACGGAATTTTTTCTGATCTTGTTCCATTAATCGTAAGATAAAATTCATCCTCTCCTAATCCCAAATATCCTCCCTTATCACACTCAAAATCAATTCTCACATGAATCCACTCGTTATCCTGCGGAGTTGGCATGCCTACAATTTCAATCGCATCTGAACCATTATAATAATGCCAAGTCGATGATTCAAGTCTTATATGGAAAGAAAAATCTCCTGAAGCATTCTGACTATAAAATCTTGTTCTCTGCGTTGTATCCGTTGTATATATCCAAAATTCTATGGTTCCCTGAGATTGGTTTTCATCAAAACTTCGTCGAAGGCTAGTTTGTCCTCCTGAGGTTTGATCCTGCAACCTGACAACTTTATTATGAGAGCCTATCGAAGATTCAATCATGGGTAGAGGATTATAAGAAACCCAATAATACCATCCTTCAGGCATTAATCCATCTTCATCGTTTTCAAATCCAAATGTTCCAGGATAATATCCTTCCATTGGCTTGTTGTATAACCTTTCTTCAGGAGTGATAATAACTCCAATTGGATTGGGAGATACATAGAATTCTCGGACCTTTGATTGAAAAGTATCTTCCAAATCTTGCCACGAAAGTTGTATTGTATGTGGTTTTATGGATGGTTCAGGCATTGGTATTGTTGTATTTCCTCTTATAGTAACATTTTCTGCACCATCTAAAGAATATCCAATCCAATCTGCTCCCGTCAATTCTTGGAAACTTAGCAATAATCCAGGATTTAAGTTATCGCCTAATTCATATCCTTCCCAGCTAAATCCAAATGCATCAAAATGAGCTCGATGACCAGCAGCATGATAAGTGCTTGTACTTTCAATGTGTATTTTATTTAAAGTATCTAGATTATTGATAAATTCCACATTCTCAATTCGATCAAGTTCAGTTCCATTCTCATAGTTTATGATCCATGTAAATCGCCCGTTTCCCGGTCCCGAACAATTAAACCATAATTGATTGTGATACCATTTAGTTTTATCGAATGCCGAAAGAGTACCCGAAGTAGATCCTGTATATGCAAAAGATCCACTGCGCAATCTAATTTCAAATGCTAGATCGTTATCGTTCATTAGACGGAAATATGACCCAACATCAGAACTATCAGAATTCAATAACCAGAACCATTCCATTGTTCCTGAAACTTCGTTAAATCCTTCGTGTTCAACATATAAATAACTATAGCTTTGAGAATCAATCAATGATAGTACTTTTTTATGACCTAAAACTTCCGTATCAACACGCGCCCAAAGGTATGTTATTGATGTCGATCTATAAAAATTATCTACAAAATCAATATCTGCACCCATTGTACCTGGTAGATCGTTTTCAAAACCGTATGATCCTGAATAATATCCCGTATTCATTGTATTATTATGCCATTTAGCCTCAGGGGTTACTATAATATCTGGTAAGTCGCCACTTTTTATTTCAATCTCGCTATTACCATGTATTAATGTATTTCTTAACTTATCACTTATATTTGGAAGAATTGATAGTGAGAAAATAACTATCAATATCCCAAATACTATCTGTTTTTTTTTTAAATTTTTCATTGCATTTCACCTCTTAAAAATTGATTTAATGTCCTAAAATAGTGTTTTAAATCAAGATAAAAAACAATTTTCTCTTTTTAAATGCACAAGGACCAATCTTATACAAAGATATACAAAGAAAGATACAATAGTTCAACACATATTGCTTATTGTATTCTTTTAGAAAATATTAAATAATGAAATCAATATTATGAATAAAACTTAAACGAGATCGAATAATGTCAGTTATCATTCCAAAAAAGGTCTATAAGACAATCATTGCAGCCGCCGTGAGATTTGCTAGCGCTAAAATTCCTCGGGACGATTGGTTAGAAGTCAGTGGGATTTTTATTGGTCGAAACGAGGGGAAAGGAAAGAAGAGTAAGGTAATAGTAACAGAAGCATATCCGATCATGCACCAAGAGTTAGATAAAGACGCAGTTATCGATCAATATAAATGGACGGACGAGGATTATTTAAGCTTGGCAATGATTGACGACGAGGCGATCTGCAGGGACCCTCCCGAGTTTACCGTTGGATGGTGGCATACTCATCCAGGATTCAAGATCATGATGAGTCATATAGACATTCGAACGACTCTTAGTTATCAAACAAACAATCCATTAGCCATTTCATTAGTATTCAATCCATTGCGTCTCACGCGTCAGATTGAACCTGCTGACAAGAAAGGCGATCCCGACATTAAGCTCAAAAACGATCCTGGATTTAAAATATATCGTTTGGACGATGTGGAAAGGGGCATCCAAGCGTCGTATTCCGAAATCGATTTTAAAATTGAAGGTTTTGAAAGCGTCGAGGAGATGCTCGTTCAGATGCAAAAGTTCGTCGTGGATGTTACTATGAACTTGCCTAAAGATAATGTGGTAGAAACATACGAATCTACCGTGGAAACCATGATAAATAAATTAACTGCACAACTCCAAGGGCTCGACGAGTATCTCCAAACTCTTGTCAGAAAGGGCGAACAATCAAGAGTTCACGAGGTCTTCGAAACTCAAAAGAAGGATATTCATAAATACATAACAGATACCACGGAAAAACTCGAAAGCATAAAAGAATTTAAGGAATATCTCGAATACAAAGAACGAGAAACTATGATTCCAAGGATTGACGAAATCATAAATCGCTGGGAAACTACAATTGGTAAATTAGATTCTACTCTTAACGAAATTGCCAAAAAATTCTAATAACAGTATTTCTTTTAATGTTCCAAATTTTTCCCTTCTTTTAGCAATCTTATTTTTCGTTTCTTAAATACATAAAAAATTACAAAAATCAAGACTATTCCTAATGAACTTAAAACAATTATAGATAAATAACTATATTGAAAACAATTTCCAGTAAATTGTTCAGGATTTTTGTATAAAACAATTCCATTTGTTCTCCCACCAAAAATATAGGTATTATTTTTAGCGTCAATAATCATGTCGTTAATCCATGAGTAATAACATCCATTGATCCGCCAGAAAAAGGATAAATCCCCTGAACGATCAAACCCATATAAATAAGCTCCAAAACCATATGTCGTATGTCCTTGAAATAAATTACCAAATAAAATATCTGGATGTCTATTATCGATCCTTCCATTGGTAGCAATAATTATATTTCCCGAAGAATCAGTACATAGGGAAGTAGATTCGTAATTGAACGTGTTAGAAGCCCCCCCTACAATGGTGCGATTCCAGAGTTGATTGCATTCATTATCATACTTGATTACGATCTGCTTGGCAACAACGAAAATATTATCGTTTTTATCCAATGCTAAATCGCTTATGGCACCTTTAGAAAAATTATGTGTCCATTGTAACATGCCCGATACATTGTATTTTGTAATGGTTGATTTGTCATAATCATATACTTTTGACACGACGATATTATCCAAAGAATCGAGGGCGATGACATTACCCTTAAAGTTATCTCCATAGTAGGACACAAGTATTGAAGTATTCCACAAATGATTTCCATTTTCGTCAAATTTGACGATAAAAGAATTTCCCAAAACCAAGATATTATTTTTCGAATCAAAAGAGATATCTAATCCTTCTGATTCGAAATCAAGCGTTTTATTCCATATTTTCATTCCTGAATTATTATATTTAACGAGAAAGGAATTACTTAAAATGTGAAGATTATTTGAAAAGTCCACGCAAATTTCGCATGCTCCATATCTTAATTCTTTTTTAAATATCAATTCTCCCGAGGTATTATATTTTTCTATGATATAATTCCCTGAACCCCATAGACAATAAAGAATATATATGTTTTCTTGCGTATCATTCGATATTGAAATAGCCCTTCCATTAACATCCAAGACTTTCGTCCAAGAATCCTCGTGGTTTGAAGGCTTTAGATTAAATTCTTGTGTCTTATTGGAATTACTAAAAAAAGGGAGCATTCCATAAAAAATCTCAATACATACGCAAGAAAGAAATATTATTACTTTAATATTTCTTTTATCCATAAATTTATTTTTCATTTTTTTCGTTTTCATTTACCTCATGCCTTTTTCTTAGGATTTTTTTAAATATTAAAACGATAGAAATTGATAGAAAGGGAATTATAAAGATTAGGGAAAAATAATTATTTTCTGTGCAGTTTCCTGAGAATTGTTTCGGATTTTTTGTAAGAAAGAAATCTTGATAAATTCCACTTGAAAATTCTAATTGTCCACACATGATAAAATTTTCATTAGAATCAAATATAATATCAAAACAAATCGCACTTTTACATCCCGTAATTCTTTTTTCCCATATCAAACTGCCCGATTCGTTGTATTTATTGAGATGTACTGATCTAGAAGTTCCTAAAAGAAATCCAATTTGAAATATAAAATCAATAATTGGAACGCTCTCTGGAAAGTGTGTGGGAATATAAATATCATTCAATTGATCAATTAAAATACTCGGTTCAGGTGAAATATAAGGTACAAATTTGTTCCATATTTCACTTCCGTTTATGTCGAATTTAATCAAGTAATTTTCGTTTAGGATTAAAATATTATCCAAAAAGTCTATTGCGAGCGCTATAGAATGATAATGATAACTTTCTTCACAATCTTTTTTCCAAAGATTTACACCCATTGGATCGTATTTCTCTATTGAGAGATTGTACTTCCAATTTTTTTCAAACACTCTAGCGATAACGATATTATCCAAGCAATCTATTTTAATTCGTTGTAAGTAGGCCATTTTTGAGAAAGGTTTAATCCAAATAAGATTTCCCGAAGGATCGTATTTAGAAATTGAAGAAAAGCCTAGAACATAGATATTATTTGAGGAATCTATTGCTAATTTAGAACTCTCGTTATAAATTGATATTTTCCATATTTGAAATCCCGATGAATTAAATTTATATAAAGCAAAATTTTCTAAAACAATTAAATTGTCTAAAAAATCTATTTTCGTATCAACAGCTATATCTGAAATATTGAGAAAAATTACATCGCATAACGCGCCTGAGTTATTATATTTCAAAACATGATTCCCTGGCAAATATTCTCCATCATCTTTAAAATAGCACGAGATATAAAAATTATTATTTGAGTCTTTGGATAAAGCAATAAGTGATTGTTTGGTTTTAGAATCAAAAGTACGGATCCATATCTCAGAGTTATTTGCAGCAGATAAGGATTCATTGTCTTTAATATTGGATGTTAAATTTCTTGTAATAGG
>JAEOUI010000142.1 GCA_016839425.1 Promethearchaeota archaeon | reverse complement strand
CTCGAATTTAAAAAGGTTTTAATTTCCTTTTTTAAATCATATATCGGCATCTTTTTCAATTCTGAATTCATAATATTCACATCAAAGATTAAGTAAGTTCTTTAAAATATTTTTTTTTATTTTTTTTTGTTTTCACACCACTTCGAGGGTAAAATAAACCATCTAAAGCAAGATCGTCTTGAAAAATCATTGCAATCACAAATATAATTACGATAATCAAAAAAATAATTGATACTATTAAAAGAGACAATATAATTCTAAAAACCATATGTATCCAATAGTCTTCTTTTATTTTTGAGGATAAGGAAATTCCATAAAATAATACAACAATTGCTGCGATTGTCAAAACCAATGTAGACACTACGATTAAGACAGGATTTGATATATCGTATATTACTAAAAAAAGGATTTCTAAGGTAGTCACACTAATAACTAAAAATAAAATGTGAGCAAGAGCATATTTTTTTTTGAGAAAATTATTCCTAAAAACATATCCCATAATCGTAATAATAAGCGTTCCTCCAAACACGAGGGAGACGAAAGCATTAACATATGTTTTTAAGACTTGATCAAGAATAATTATCATTGAAAGAGGAACCGGAATAGTTCCAGCTGTAAATGCAAATAATAGATAGAATAAAACACCTAGAAAGTTATTTCCCCATTTTGAAAACAAGTAAAAGAACCCTAAAAACGCTCCATTAACAATAAACATAACGATATAAAATACTAGAAAAAATTCTTCTGTGAATATCGTTTGAGTAACAAATATATAATTAAAAAAGACCTGGCTAAACAGCCAAACCACCGATCCTAAAAACAATATAGGAAAAACCTTAAAAGTAAGAAGCTTGCGTTCTGAATCTGTAAATTTATATCGAGCTGTCATTTTCAAAATTGAAGATTAACGAATTACATTATCTAATTAAAATAATTTCAAAAATAAAATTTGCCATTCAAAAATGAAATAATAAAGAAAAGTTTAGGAACAATCCATTGCAGATCGTACATATGGTGAAATAGGTCCACTTCCGAGAACCATGATTTTCACCGTTTTACCCATAGAAGGATCAACGCTCGTTCCGAGTTTCAGGTTTGCACCCGAAGGAATTTCATCCGTGATAGTCGAAGCGATTTTATTTACACTTGTTAATGAAAGTCGATGATCGCCCGTAACAGATACGAGGCAATTCTTTACTTTTTTCGTATTTGGTTTCAAAAGAGGATTGTTCAATGCTAACTTCGATTTTTTTACAAGGTCCTCTTCCTTGCCTAACGATTCCGTGATTCCTATCAGACCAGAAGGGTATTTTCCCGTTTTATTAAATACTTTCTTAATATCTGCGAAGTCAATGTTCATGATTCCACAATTATTTATGAGTTCTACAGTTTCTCTTATTCCTTTTACTAAGACCTCGTCCATTACTTTAAAGCATGTTAACATCGGCGCCTTAGGAAGGTATTGTAATAAGTTGTCGTTAGGAATTGGTATGATGGTGTCCGAATATTGTGCCAAGCTCTTAAGACCATATTTTGCCCTTTGTCTTCTATTATCGCCTTCAGCTTTAAAAGGGATCGAACAAAAGCTAACAACGATGGCATTGTTTTTTTTTGCTTCTCTCGCAATGATGGGTGCCGCACCCGTTCCCGTTCCTCCACCAAGACCACATGTAAGAAATACTATATCCGTATTTAACAAATCGCTAAGCCTCTCGCAATCTTCCTCTGCAGCCTTTTCTCCAATTGTTGGATCGTTTCCAGAACCTAATCCATTACAGCGTTCTTTCCCAATCAAGATTTTCTTATTCGCATTGGAATAGAATAAGTCGTGGGCGTCTGTATTAATATTAACGGTATCGGCGTTGTTAATTCCAATTTCACTTAATCGGCTCACAGTATTATTTCCTGCACCCCCAACACCTACCACTAAGGATTTAATTTTCAAGCATTTTAACAATTCTGCAAGAAATGAATCGTTGTCGTATGTTTGATTTGGGTATTGATTTTTCGTTTGACGTGAGAGCTCTTTAAAACTTGATCTCGTAGATATTCTGGTGGGGGGAACGCACGATTCTAATACATGCGATGAAACTGATACATTAAATCCATCGATTTCTTGAAACGAAGGAGTTTTCGGATTTAAGAGTTTCTGAGAAGGTTTGTTATTTTCTGGCGCATTCATTGTTATCATTCAAAATTTTGGTATTCTTTCTTATGTATCACTCAAATCATACCCGAATAATATATACGAATAATATCGAGATAACATGCTAATAATATTGTAATAACACGCTCCTCCGAGCAATTTCGTTGAAAAAGAGGCATTGAAAATTTGAATTAAACACGCCCTTTAAATAGCTAATCGACAACTCTCATTCAACATTGAAATCGTTCGTATCATGAGAATGAAATACATCACATCATCTAAATTTAAATACGAACATTTCCATGTATACTACGTCAAGGAGCATTTTAAAATGGATATAGATGGTTCAAAAGAAAAAAGCGTGGAGGCACTGAATAAGGAGCGCGTTCCACCAAACCTAATAGTAGTAAGAGCTATAATGCAATGTAAGACTTGTGGAACGAAGAAGAAATTTCGAAATCAATTTCTTCGAAAGGATTTAGAGCTCATGATAGTTGCGTTGAAAGTTTTTGATTGGATGACCTGTCAGCGCTGTGGCGAACTTTTTAAGCTCGATTTAGAGTTTTCTATTTAAAAAAATACATTGAATTATTTCTGTTTTTCGCTTTTAACTTCTTTAGTCCACTTCAAATTTTAGCTCCCCGTAAGAACCTCCTCCTCCCGGAGTGTATTCTATTTTCCCGTTTCGCAAGGCATTTATTATTTGAGCGATATTTTCATCTTTCTTTTTTATTTCATTCAGTGGTACATCGATCAATATAGAGAATTCCGTCCCAAAAGCATTTATTAAATCGTCATACGCTTTAAGCACTGTCTTACTCGCGTGGCTTTTAATATTTTTTACTGAACGCACGATATCGATAAGCGGTATTAAATTAATATAAGGAGGTCTATGTTTGGGATGAATTGGTTCGTCATGATTGGATATAACTTGAATGCGTTCGCTCACGCCTAATCTAATCTTGTGTTTCTTGTTCAGCTCTTCGGCACAAGCAGGACAGGTTATTTTATTTCTTGAAACATTATTTACATAATCATCATGGGCTTTTTTAAGATCTGAAGCATAAATCGTAATAAAGTCATTAGAAATCGAAGTCGAATTTAAAATAGAAGCTATAGCTTTTTTTGGCTTTTCAAAGAGGACGCGACGTCGACAATTATTGCAAAACATTATATAATATTTCCCAAGCTTTGGATCGAGTCCGACATTGAGCGTGATTTTACGACCATCTTTTCTTTCCAAGGCCAATCGAATCTCATCGAAGGAAGGATTATCTAATTCAAGTTTATTGAATTCCCTGCCTAAAGACCGTGCTGATTGAGAATGAGCGTCGGAATTACTTAAAAAAGAGATATTCTTCAAGCAATCCATTTTATCAGCAAGATCCGTGTTTGCAGATAATCCCAGCTCCAAAAACGAGATCTTACTCACGGAATCTTGATAACACTCTGAGAGCGTTTCGAACTTGTTTTGCCGAAATATGGCTTTAAAAGGCGTGAAAGCGTGAGCGGGACCTATCATCGCGCCCGAATCCGTTACCAAATCAACAAGTTCAGGCGGAGAAAGGGTTACAATTGGGCGACCACCCCAATCACCTAATATGTTACTCGAATAGGATTTTAATTTAGCTTGAACTTCTCGAACGGAGTCAAAATCGGGAAAAAGAACCACTTCGTGCACGCTTTCGGCGTCTTCTATCTCCGATTGCAAAATAAAATTAATATCTTTATAACTATACGCACCATTCCCGTTTTTTTCAAGCTTGGATTCTGCATATTTTAACCATTTTGGTTGTAATATGTCTCCGGTTCCTAGAATATTTAATCCTTTTTTCTTGCATGTTTCTATCATCGTGTCAAAATCGAGCGATTTGGAGACAGCAATTGAATGAGGGGAGTGCACATGCAAATCGGCGTTAAAACTATCCATGAATTAGGTAAACCACGCTTCAATATAAAGTTTAATTCATACGAGATTAACAATTATAATATTTAAGAAAAAAAGAGAAATTGGAAAAAAATTGAATATAAAGGTAATCATTTAAGATTTTCTTCTGTATATTGACGGTTTTCCATCTGTTCTCTAAGAATTGCGCTTTTTTCTATCAGATCCTTTTTCATTTCCTCGGAAGTACTTCCTTTCGTAAAGATGCTTATAATTCCACCGATTATGATTAGGAAAGGATCAACTGCGAACCCCCATCCACTAAGAGTTATTTGTTGGATGCCTCCTTCTATCGATGTGAGATCTATAAAACCGATTGGAATAAACGGACCAATTAATGAAATGATCCCCATAATTACGCAAATCATACCACCAATAAGTCTATTTTTAAAAGCAAATATGGCTCCAGAAAAAGCTCCAATTCCGAAAAGCATTGTAGTCCCTACTCTCACATAAAGTAAGGATGGATCGACACTTATTGAAGCCCATGTTTCACCCATTCTATCTAGAAGCATATTTAATAAAGATAGATTTGCTAAAAAAAGAAAACTGCCCGTCAATAGGATAGAAGCCCCTATCGTCGAAACTATAGGTCCCGCTTTTGATTTATATTTCTTTTTGGATTGTTTATCTAGCATGGTTAATATTGCTATGTATTTTTTGGGAATTTAAATGAATATGGTAAAAAACTGAATGATGATCTGGGACTTTTTTAAAGATGCCTATTAAATTTAAATTGGAGATATAGATTCGATACTATCGTTTTTGATATTTTAGATAAAAACTAATAATTCCACCTATTTTAATTTAAAATGAATCGAAAATTAAATCCCAATTACCCAGTGTAATTACATAAGCCCCTCGAGAAATAGTAGTCAAGTCGATATACCCAATCGGAATAAAAGGAGCCACGAGAGAAATAATCCCTAATACAAGATATTCCACCAACTTTTTAAAATCTAAGTTTGAATAACCCTTTGATGAAAATGTATCAAAATTATAATTAAATAAAATTATATCTTAATCATTTTATCACTTGTTTGATCCGTAAGAAGAATGCGATAGTGTTCCCGAACCTTCTTGTAAATCACTTTTTCGAGCTTGCCTTCGATTTGTACAAATTCGTTGTCAATAGCGTGTTCGCAGAAACGCCCGCGAAACGAACTTACTTCAGTGATATCATCCAAGCTGAAACTTTGTTGATCAAAATTACCGTCTAATAGTTCGTGCGGTTCTATGCTGTATTTACAAGGAGTAAAAATCGAATCAATCGAATCGAGAATTTTTGCTTTTAATTTCACGCGTCCACAATCGATGTACTTATAATCGTCGTAAGTTCCCCCCCAATCTTCTGGATT
>JAEOUI010000141.1 GCA_016839425.1 Promethearchaeota archaeon | reverse complement strand
TGAAAAAAGGTCGTCTGAACTTCAAGCAGACACTGACAGTTCAGAAAAGATTTTTAAGATTGATGATCACATTGGTGTGGCAATCGCTGGCTTGACCGCAGATGCGAGAGTACTCATTGATAGGGCGAGAATTCAAGCACAAGTAAATTTATTAAGTTACGATGAAAAAATTAGCGTGAAAGATAGCACGCTTAATATTTGTGAATACAAGCAAGCTTTCACACAAAACGCTGGAGTAAGGCCTTTTGGTGTTAGTTTTTTAATTGCTGGAATAGATGCAGACGGGAAGCCTTCGCTTTTCTTGACGGATCCTTCGGGGGCGCTATGGTCGTATTACGCCTTTGCGATAGGATCTGGTGCTACTGAAGCAAGAACCTTTCTTGAAAAGAATTATAAGGAAGACATGAGTGAAGATGAACTCAAGTTATTACCTCTAAAAACCTTAAAGGAACTTATGGGTGATAACTTAAATAAAAACACATGTGATGTAGCGTTCATCTTGGAAAAAGATAGAAAGTTTAAATTATTGAGTGTAGAAGAGAAAGAAGAATTGCTGAACAAACTGTAAAATTATTACATAAATTTTATTGTAAACATCAAGGTAACAAATTCATTTTTTATCTTTGGTAAAACATTTGTATATGACGAAAAAGTAATTCGACAAAAACGGTGAGAATATCATGATTGATAGAGCAAGAATTGACTTGGGAGGATACATCATAGGTCGTATTGACAAGGGTGGCAGGTCGTTTGAAATGCTTATGGACCCTGAGAAGGCATGGGAAGCAAAGAAATACCTACGAGATGAAATTAACAATAGGTTAAAAGCTGGTAAATCGCGACCCTTAGTAAGTGAAATTATAAACGATCCCAAGATCGATTTAGAATTAATTTTTGAAAGTTTCACGGTTTTTGAGGATTTAAGACGAGGCAGGAAAGCCACGGACGGAGATATGGAAGCCATATTTGACACTACTGACGGAAGAGTCGTTAGTGGTCATGTCTTGCTTGAAGGAGAGATTCATTGGACCCAAAAGCAGAGAGACGAAGAAAGGGAGAAAAAATTAAAACAAATTATAAATATAATCAGTAAAAATTCCATAAATCCCCAAAACAAAAAACCTCATCCAACACAGAGGATAGAAAAAGCAATCGAAGAAGCAAACATTAAGGTAGACATTATGAAAAATGCTGAAGAACAAGTAGAAGATATAGTCAAGCAACTTCAAGTCGTTTTACCAATACGCATGGAACAAGCAACCATTGCAATAAAGTTACCCTCGTCATTTACAGCAAAAGGATACAATGTTGTTGCTCAATACGCTCAAATTAAAAAAGAAGAATGGCAAACAGACGGCTCTTGGGTGTCAGTCGTGAGTTTACCCGCTGGTTTACAAATGGAATTAGTTGATAAATTAAACAAGCTTACTCATGGTAGAGTACAAATCAAACTCTTAAAATCCTAAGTATTGTCTTTTTAATTGATTTAGTATGTTATATTAGATAAAAACTAATTAAAGAGTGTGATTTAGATGGAAGATGAAGTGCCTGAAATGAACGAAGAAGACGATTTCGACGAAGAGGGCGATACAAGTACAAGAGAAATCGTCGTACCTGGTGAAGTTTTAACTGATGACACTGAGAATTTTTTACCTGGAAGAAGTGCAATTTTTAACAAGGATAAAACCAAAATTATATCTTTATCAATTGGTCTTAAACAAATAAGGAAAAACTATATAAATGTCATTCCACTCAGAGGATTTTACACCCCCCGTCCGGGTGATAAAGTATTAGGTATTGTAGTTGATAAAAATCCCGTTAAATATAAAATAGACATTAACGCAAAAGATCTTGGTCATCTTAAACCAAAAAATACAATGAAAAAAGAAAAGGCAAGATTTAGTAGATCGGGGGATAGGGGTCATCACTCCCGAGACGACGATTCTACAGAAAAATATGATATTGGAGATGTCTTGATAGTTAAAGTTCTTTCGGCTGATCGCTTAAATAGCCCGGAATTAACCACTGTAGGAAAGTATTTAGGACAAAAAATGGGCGGTATGGTTATTTCGATCGGACCAAATTCCATTCCTCGAGTAATAGGAAGAAGTGGTTCAATGATTAAAATGCTTAAAAATATGACTAACTGTAACATTTTCGTAACGCAAAACGGTCGAATATGGTTGAAGGGTGAAAATCTTGAATCTGAGCAATTACTCCTTGAAGCCATAAATAAAATTGCAACGGAAGCTCACACGGTTGGATTAACTGATAGAATTCAAGAATATTTAAAAAATGAAAAAGAAAACAGAGGTTTGAACTAAATGCCACTAGTAATTAATGATGAATACCCGAAAAAATTATTTCGGGAAGATGGAAAAAGACTTGACGGTAGAGATAAACCCGAACTAAGACCAATAAAAATGGAAGTTGGGGTTGTTAAAAATGCTGACGGTTCTGCATATTTAGAATGGGGAAATAATAAAATTTTTGCTGCTGTATACGGCCCAAGAGATGTACATCCCCATCATCTAGCCAGACCTGATAAAGGAATATTGCGAGTGTTCTACCGGATGACTACCTTTTCTGTGTTTGAGAGAAAAAGACCGGCTCCTGGTCGTCGAGAAAAGGAGATTTCAATGATAATCTCTGATTGTTTAGAACCCGTTTTATTCCTCGAATTATATCCGGGAACGAGCTTTGAAGTTTTTATTGAAGTTATTGACGCAGATGGTGGTACTAGATGCGCTAGCACCACCGTAGCAGCGCTTGCCCTAGCAGACGCAGGCGTTCCCATGAAAAGCTTGGTGTCGAGCGTGGCTTGCGGAAAGATCGATGGAGAACTAGTTGTTGACCTATCTGGAATAGAAGACAAAGCTGGTGAAGCCGATTTACCTTGTGCAATGACTTGGTTCAATAACGAACTTTCACTATTGCAATTCGATGGAGACATGACATTGGAAGAAGTCGACACATGCTTGGACCTTGCTAAAGAAGCTCTTGACAAGGTTTATGACATGCAGGTTACTGCATTGAAGAAAAAATATTTAGCTATTCAAGAAGAGACTGCACTACAAGAGTCCGAAGATAAAGGAGGAGACGAATAAAATGGAAAATGTAAAGAGAGTCATTTCCGCAATTGAGCGAAAATATATTTCAGACAACTTAAAAAAGGATAAAAGAATTGATGGAAGGGACTTATGGGACTATAGAGAATTTTCAGTCAAGGCAGACCTTATCAAATCTGCAGAAGGGTCATCAGATGTATCTTTAGGCGAATCAAGGATAATTTCAGGATTGAAATATGAAGTGGGTGCACCTTTTCCAGATACTCCAGATGAAGGCGTTTGCACGGTAATGGCAGAGTTATTACCAATTGCATCTCCTCTTTTTGAAAGAGGTCCTCCTAACGAACAATCAATTGAACTTGCTAGGGTTGTCGATAGAGGAATACGACACGCAGATTGCGTTCAAACCAAGAGTAAGCTTTGCATTAAAGAAAACGAGGCTGTATATATTTTATTCGTTGATATGTATGTAATGAATTATGGGGGTAATCTCATAGATTGCGGGGGTGTAGGAGCTCTAGCAAGCTTGATTAGTGCTCACATTCCTGAGGGAGAGATCACTGAAGAAGGATTACAATGGACTGGAAAATATTTAAACGGAAAGGATATTGTAAACGAACTACCCTTTGCCATAACATTTGCAAAAATCGACGACACCATTTTCTTGGATCCTAATTTGTCCGAAGAGCTCATTAGTGATGGACGAATTACCATTTCCGTGAGTGAAGATAAAATAACTTCGATTCAAAAAAGCGGTGCAGCTACTTTTTCAATTGAGGAAATCAAGATATTGGCCAAGAAAGCAATGGAAAAAGGCAAACAAATACGTAAAGATCTTGATTTATGGCAATACCTCGTAAAAGAAGACTAAACAGCTAAATTCATCAAATTTTTGTTTTATTGGTGTCTCAACACCAAAATTTTTATTTTATGCTACTTTTAAATAAACATCAATCTGTATTAGTGTGAATTAATAATGGGAAAAACAAAAAAGGTTGGAATTTCTGGAAAATTCCAAGCGAGATACGGTTCAAATGTAAGAAAAAAGTGGCGTTTGATAATGGAAAAATCGAAGGGGGATATAAAATGTCCTCGTTGTGAAACCAAAGGCCATGTTTTTAGAAAATCCGTAGGAATTTGGCATTGTAAGAAATGTGACGCTACATTTACAGGCGGTGCTTACTATATTGAAACTCCTAGAGGTGCAGAATCTTACTGGGTTGCAAAGCGTAAACAACGCGAGTTAGAAATTGAAAAATAATGCCAAAAAAAAACGCTTTTTCTGTAAAATCTACTCTTGAACTTTTATTTAACGATTCCCAAGTAAGAGATTTTTCTTACAATTCATTTCTTCCAGAATTTCAAAAGCTTCAAACAAAAAGATCTTCAGTACAAATGGAGAAAAAAGGAAATTCCCTTCATTTTACAATTGAGTGCTCAGATATCACGGCCTTTAGGGCAACAATGAGTGATATTATTGGACTTGGAAAAATTATTTCGAATACGGTTGAATTAAGCGAAGAATGAGCTGTGATTTAATCAGATAAATCTAATGTAAATTATGATAAAGAATTTATTTTTTAAAATATTTAACTCATTAACTTAATTAAAAAGAATCATAAGTGAATAGAATGGGAGCAAATCTTGACAATTTACCTGAAAATATAAAAAAAAAAATTGTTGACCTTCAAAATCTTCAAATTCAATTGCAAAATCTTCGGAATACTCACGATTTTTTAAAATCCCAACAGAACGAAACCGAATTAGCAATAGAGGAATTAGAGAAAGCATCTCCAGATACACCAGTTTTCAAGTCAATTGGTGGGATATTGGTAAAAAGTACTCGCGATAAATTACTTGACGAGAAAAAAAGTTTGAAAATATCAACAGAAATGCGAATTAAAACTGTAAAACAAAAGGAAGAAAGAAGTATTCAAACGCTTGAGAATATGAGAAAATCCTTACAGTCCGATCTTCAACAAAAATAGTTGAAAGTGATATGTTAACTTCTAAGTTCGAAGATCTTCTTACTTTTTTAGAAAATAAGCGTGTCTTGATATTAACTCACGAACCAATTGATGTTGATGGTTTAGCTTCTGGTTTTTTATTAAAATTTCTCATAGAACATTTTGGTCATCGTGATGTCAAGCTTTATTTTTCCGAATTTAATAGAATTTCAAAAGTATTAATTGAAAGAATCGCAAAAAGGTTTCCAGAATACGATTTTAACTTTGTTGAGGAGTGCAACTTAGAAGAAATTGATATTGCTCTTGTTGTGGATACTAATAACCTTGCCATGATTAAAAGCTTGAAAATTTCCGATACGAATCATATATTTATTGATCACCACACTTTAGACATCCAAAATAATTCTAAAAATCTTAGCTCTTTAAATATAATAATCGAAAATTTTTCGTCGGCTGTAGAAATCATCTATGAGTTCTTTCTCGTTCAAAGAATTGATTTACCACTACCATTGAGGTGGCTAATAATATCAGGGATTTTAACTGATTCGGGTTTTTTTAAACACGCAAATAATAATACTTTAATAAGATCTGCTTCGCTTCTTAGTGATGATATGAATATACAAGATGTTTATTCTGCACTTAAAATTGAAGAAGATTATTCGGAGAAGATGGCACGAATCAAGGGTTTACAAAGACTATCAATAATTCAAGAAAATGATATATTAATTGGTATTTCAACTGTTAGTAATTTTGAGAGCATGCTAGCAAACACATTAATAGCTATGGGATTTGATATTAGCATTGTTATTTCTAAGAAAAAAAAGGAACCAATAATAACTATGAGAGCAAGAAAGGACTTAGCAACAAAAATCGGATTACACTTAGGAAAATTGATGCAGGAAACCGCAATGACTCTAAATGCGAGTGCTGGTGGACACGAGGGTGCAGCTTCAATGAGTAGAATAAAAGATACCAAGCTTGCTCAAGAACAATTATTAAAAAGAATTAGACAATTAATCAATGGTCAATTATAATAATCATCGTCTAGAAAGGTGAAGAAGAAATGACACTAGTTCAATTTTCTGGATTCCATTATCGATATAAAGGAAACGAAGAATATGCATTAAACAATGTGAATTTAGAAATTGATCGAGATAAATTCATATTATTGGCAGGAGAAACCGGTTCTGGAAAAACCACCTTAATCCGTTGCTTGAACGGTTTAATTCCTCAATTTTATCCGGGATTTTACAAGGGATGTGTTCAAGTTGACGGTAAAGATACAACTGAATCTTCGATTGCTGAATTATCTACAATAGCTAGTATTGTATTTCAAAATCCCGAAAATCAGTTAATAGCTATGAATGTAGAACACGAGATTGCATTTGGCTTGGAAAATTTAGGAGTACCAAAGCTGAAAATAAAGGAAAAAATAGACGAAGTTGTCGAATTAACTGAAATTAGACATCTTTTAGATAAGGCACCTTTTGAACTTAGCGGTGGGGAGCAACAGAGGGTTGCTATTGCATCTATATTGGCTTTAGAACCAAAAATTTTAGTTCTTGACGAACCAACTGCTTTATTAGATCCAGGTTTAGCCCAAAAAATTTTACTTCTCTTGAAAAAAATTCAAGTTGAAAAAAAAATGACTATGATTATTAGTGAGCATAGAATGGATATTGTCTTACCTCTCGCCGACGAATTAATCTTGATGAAAGAAGGTTGCATTATTGAGCACGGCGTAACGAAAGATGTGGTTAATGGTATTAATTTTAAAAAATTATGTATAAATCGTCCCGTAATTTATTCCATTTTTGAGCAATTAAATCAAGATTATGATTTAGGACGAGAACTTCCTGCCTCGATTCCAGAAGCAATAAAATTATTACAGGAGGCTTATCAATAATGATGAAAAGTGCCGAAGAATACCCTCTTGTAATATTTAAGGATGTGAAATACGAATATTCTAACGGCACGCTGGCCTTACAAGGTATTAATCTTAACATATCAAAAGGCGAACTAATTGCAATAATGGGGAAAAACGGTGCTGGAAAAACCACGCTCATTAGAACTTTAAACGGCTTAATTAGACCTACCAATGGCGATATATTCATTAATGGTGAGAACACGCGTCAAAAAACTATAGCAGATCTCTCTAAAAATATCGGATTGGTTTTTCAAAATCCTCAGCATCAACTATTTTCAAACACGGTAGAAGACGAAATAAGATTTTCCTTAAAAAATTCAAAATTCTCAAAAGACGATATTGATAATAAGGTAGAGGGAACTTTATCTAAATTCGACTTGGAAAAATATAAAACTCGCTCGCCCCTTACTCTTTCTGGAGGAGAAACGAAAAAATTAGCGATAGCATCTATTTTGTGTCGGGACCCAGAACTCCTCGTATTCGATGAACCAACTCTAGGACAAGATAGGAAAGAAATAGCCTTTTTTGTAAAGTTGGTACGGGAGGAGGTTAATAACGGAAAAACAGTTATTATAGTCACCCATAATGTTGAATTTGCGATGGAATATATTCCTCGTACTATTCTTATGGTCGATGGAAAAATCTTATCAGATGGTCCTACTCATAAAATCCTTGTTCAATCGTTTTTAGCAAAAAAATCCTCTTTAGTGTTACCACAAGTATGTCAGTTTATCTTTGCTTTAATCAAAAATGGGATATCGTGCTCACAAAATATTAGAACTAAAGAGGAGATGAGGGTGTTCTTGAGTATGTATCTGGAGAAAAATACGCGATTTAAAAAGAAAGAGGATTGAAAAAATGAGTCTCATGTTCTTAGAAGCCTTTAAATATCTTAAGAAAGACACATTCCTTCACCGCCTTGATCCTCGGTCTAAACTGCTTATGGCGATTTTTTATTCAGTATTTAGTTTCATGTTCTTAAAAATCGTCCCTTTATTGATAATATTACTTACTATGGTCCCGCTTGTAATCTCTGGTAAGCAATTAAAAAAATGGTTGATTAACTTAAAAAATATGTATTTTTTATTCGTCCTAATATTGATAATAAACACGCTCTTTTTCTCACTTAATTTTGCCCTTATTATGGTTTTAAGGATCGTGATAATGCTCTCTGCATTTACGCTCTTCTTCCAGACAGTTGATCCAAACGACCTAGCGTTGTCTTTTATATCAATGAAAATACCCTACGAAGTTGCGTTTTCTTTTTCATTAGCATTTAGATTTATACCAACCATAGCAATAGAGGCTGAAAACATCAAGGACGCACAACAAAGTAGGGGATACGAGCTACAAACAAGTGGCATGATAAATAAAATAAAAAATTTGTTTCCTTTAATTGTCCCTTTGATAATATGTTCGATAAAAAGAGCTTTTAATGTTGCAGAAGCCTTAGAATCAAGAGCGTTTGGAAGTAGGAAAAATAGAACGCATTATTTTACCGTGAAATTCGCAATCAAGGATTGGGTTTTTACAATGTCCTTAATTTTGCTTTTAAGCATTTTAATTTATCTAGAAATAAATATCAGCCAATTTCCAATATTATTATGGAGTTTTCCACTATGATCGTAAAAAAATTTTACATTCAGGATCTAGACCTACGATATTTTGTGGGAATTGGTTGTTTGAAAATTGATTTTAATGTCCTTTTAAAACAAAATATTATTAACCAAGAAAAGGCATTAAATAACTTGTTTGATCTTTGTAAAAGCTTGGAAAATCCAAATTACAAAGTCACTATCCAATTTTTCAACAATAAATATTTATTGTGTCAAGATCATTTATTTATGGCATGTTACCATGTAGTTAAGGCTTTTGTCTCTGGAACAACTATAGCCAATACGAAAAATCTCGAATTACTCCTATATTTATCAGCAAATAGACAAATTAATAGGGCTATTGATTCATTTGGTATTAGCTATAATGATTTAAAATCTGGTGAATTAACTTATTGTGTGATTTCAGAAAATGATGATTCATTGAAAGAAATAAATAAGGAATTAATTAACATGCTAGATGCTGAGGAAATTGATATATCTTTTGAACAACAAGATGTGTATAAAATAAATGATATTCAACAATACTTCGAAATTACAAATGAACAAATTAATGTAGTTTTAAATTCGTTTAATACACATAAAGGACGAAAAGAATCCGAATTATCGTTAAAGTCAAGAGCAATATATGATTTAATTTGCGAAAAGATGTCGCTCTTAAGTACTGAAAAAACGAGCGGAAATTAAGAATTAAATTTATTAATAATTTCTAAAATGTCATTGCGTTTTAAAAACGATATGGCACAGTTATTTCCTAAAATTTCAAACCTAACAATAACATCGGGATTTTCGAGATTAACGCTCCGATTTATTACTTGAGCAACTGAATTTATAAAATCATTTCGCTCAACTAGATCGCTTTTTCTACGGTTTAAATCAATCTTGAATGATTCTTCACTCGAAATGAATGCTTCATAAGTTCTAGATATTAATGTTGAGATGGAACTAAGATCTGTTTCAGTTATGAAATCAATAGGAATAATTTTCAATATGTATTGAAAAAAATATGGATCACTTTCTAAAATTTTACCCAATTTTTGAACGACTTCCTTTGAATTTACTTTAGTTAGAGCGGCGATCATTCCAGAATATTCGAGATTTGAAATTATGGGGTATTTATCTCCACAAATTAAAAGAGAAAACCACAATTCTGCTTTTGCGTTCGTTTCGTTGTGCCTTGATGTTGATACAAGCAAGTTAAAATTATTTATCGTATATCACCTATCAAACCTTAAAAAATAGTTAATCCAATGCATCCCTAATCTCTTCCTCAGAAATTTTGCCAATACGTAGAAATTTAATAGAATTGCTTGATAAATCTACGATGGTAGTTGGTATTTTTGATATGGCTTTCCCTGAATCGATGATTAGGTCAATTGCTCCCATAAAAGCTTTTGAAACCTCAATACCACTAATTGAGGGCGGTTCTCCAGAAAAATTGGCTGAAGTTCCTATAATTGCCCCAAGGTGTCCCCTTTTTTTCAATTCCTGAAGAATTCTCAATATTGTCTTGTTTTCAGGAATCCTCAATCCTATAGTTTCTTGAAACGAATTTAGTTCAGGTGGTAATGGCGTGTCATTTTTTTTTTTTAAAATGATTGTTAATTGACCTGGCCAGAATTTTTTTGCAATCTTTCTTGCATTGTCGTTAAATAAAGCAATTTTATTTGCTTCCTCAAAATCGCTGACTAATAATAAAAATCCCTTATTTCGATCTCTATATTTAATTTCGTATATTCTATTAATGAGATCAACATTAAAAGGATCTCCACCAATTCCATAGACGGAATTCGTTGGAAAGGCAATTAAACTACCTTGAAGTATATAATCCACGATTAAATCTATATAAGTTTCAAGTTCTTGATCTTTTTTTTTTGAAAATCTAATTAGGAGTCCCATAAATATTCTCTTTAATAAAATTATGGTTAAGTAAATAAAAGAAAAGTAAAAAATTAATCTAATTCTTGGGATTTTAGTCGATTTGCAATATTCTTCCAATCTCGATCAATGTGTTCTTGCAATTCGATCATTGTCTTTTCAGGCATTCCAGAAAATCTTTTCTGTTTAGAAAGATATTCGACTAAAGGCAATCGTTTTTCGGGATCGAGTAATGGTTTGCTCTTTTTATGAAGCGTCATGATTCCGTTTTCGATTTCGTATA
>JAEOUI010000140.1 GCA_016839425.1 Promethearchaeota archaeon | reverse complement strand
GTTACACCTGATTACGAAAAATATCCTATCAAACAGAAGAAACCAGCCATGAAAACTGAAATCACGGTTAAAGCAATGTTGAAGATAGCCAGTCATGCTCTCAAGTATGCTCATTCCAAAATACCTCAGTCTAAATGGGTTGAAGTTATCGGACTTCTTGCAGGTAGGATAGATGATGATGGAGCGATACTATTAATCGAGGATGCATATCCAATGGGTCATGGAAATGCGGTTTATGCTGAAATCAAGGATTATAAAAATTACGTGAAAGCGTGGAAAGATATTAAGAAAAATAATCTATTTATCTGTGGATGGTATCACAGCCATCCTTCTTATGGTTGTTTCATGAGTAATGAAGACTTAGGAACCCAAGCGCGTTATCAAACACTTTGGAACAAAGCGATGGCTCTTGTTATTGATCCATATCAAATAGATGGGACATCCTTAGGATTCGAGATATATCGAGCAAATCTAAAAACGAGAAAATGGTTTTCAATTCCCTATAATGTTCGAGGTGCTATAGATATTCGGATGCTTCCGGACAGTTTAAGTTTCATGAATCCTATCATTGAAGGCAAAGCTGCCTATTTGGAATATGATGAGGATCCTTAAGAATTTTTTCCATAAATTGAAAAGTAGTTTTTTACTTTTACATGATTTTTTTGGAAAAAAAAGGGTGATCGTTAAATTTTTCTTACCTAAATATTATTACTTCAGTAGGTGTGAATTAACGTGATGTGGAATCTTATCATTTTTGTCATAACATTAATCATAGGTATAATCCACGGAGTTTATATTGATCCTTCTTTTAATATTTTAATTTCATGGATATTAATTGGGATCTGGATTGTTTTTACGCTAAAATTTTTTGAGAAAGTGAGGAAACATAAAGAATATCACTCGCCACAGAATACTGCCTTTTTTGTATTTCTCCCCTTGATAGTTGGGATATATTATTCATTCTGGAGTAATTATACGGGATTATTAGGGGAGAATATATTAGGAGATATAAATATTTCTTTAAATTGGTGGAGCATCTTATTTGGATTTCCTTATATCGTTTACAGTTTTTTCTCATTATATTACATGTTTAGAAAGTATATTTCAGTATATTTTGGGACAAAGTCAATTAAAGCCAGAACATTTGGTTTTTTTATAGGTTTTTCAACAATTTTTACAATAGTAGTATACTGGATATATTTTTTTAACTATTTCAATCAACAAGAAAGTCTTTTAATTCCAACAAATTATTCGGTTAATTTCTTTCTTATTCTTGATTTAATCATAACTGGTTTTATTGTTTTCATACCGGGATTTCTTGGAAAAAAGATAGCAATGCCTCAAATATCACCAGAATATGTTACTACCCGAACTCGAAGTATTAATCAAACGGTTGGAACTCAAAATAACCCCATTCCAAGAAGACAACGATATAATACCGTGCCTTCACCAGCAGTAAGCACTCGATCTTCAAGAACCTCAACTAGTACAAAAAGAGCTAAAGCGAATAAACCAAAGGCCGCACGTATGCCAACAACAATTAAATCCCAAAAACCAAAATCAAATGTAAATTTTGAAAAACTCAAACCAAAAGGAGTAAATCTAACTAAAGATGATTTTAGATGCATATTTTGTTTTGAATTACCCAAATATCCCGAAGATAATAATCGAGGTATCATTATTTGTCCTGAATGTAGATATCCCGCACATGCCGATGAGTTTAAAGAATGGACGAAAAATTCTAGTTTATGCTCCCGATGTGATGCTCCCCTTCCTATCAGGTATATTAGAAACCCAAAAATAATCCCAACTAAATTATATGTAAAAGTTATTAGAATGTTTGCAAAGTAAATTATTTTCTTAGTCTACGAATGAGTAATTTTTGATTTTAACTCCCCTACAGTGGTCTTCATTTCAGAATAAACATTATGAGGATGAATCGATTCGAAACTCTCAATTTTAAAAACAACTTTAAAATGGTCTTTCAAGTTTTTAAAATCTTTCTTGATAAAATTTTTAGCCATTTCTCGAATCGCATCTTCCGCAAAAAGTGGTTTTAAGTGAGCTAGTCGCACTAATTCTGCTTCCTCTGGTCTTTTTAATACCGATTGAATCCTTCCACTCATACTTTCTTCAATAATCTCAATAATATCAAATACATCTATTTTATGACTATTTAAATCATTGATTTGTAGGATTATTGTTCCCATTGATCTTTGATTATGAGAAGAGAATGGCAAAATATTCAATAGTTTTTTAGTATCTTCTTCAGAGATGTTAATGTCATTTCGATTTGTAATTATTTGCTCTGCAAATTCTTTACTCATTCCAAGTGCACAAGGACAACATGTCATTCCAATAGCGGTTGCTCCTATAAAATAGTTGAAATCAACTTCACCAGAATCTTTTTTTGTAGCTTTTGCTGAAGAAGACACGTCATAGGCTTTTTGATAACTCCGATGACTTGAACCACTTTCTCTTGCTTGAATGATCAATTTTCCCTCGAGCTTAACTTCAACCTTTGAAGTATACGGATGCTTCTCAAGAAGCTGCTTTACTATTCGGTCTGCCACGATTTCAATTGTCGAAGCAGGTTTAAAAACAATTTCATTAATTACTTCTTCAATGGTTTCAGAGCTTCTACTCATGTGAATTCCGCGCTGCTGAGCGGGGAGGGAAATTAATGCGGAAATTCTCGGATAAAAGGAATAATGCTTGTTTTCTTGGATGATTTCCACTTTTTTTTCAACATTTACAATCCCTACTTTATCGATTGCGATACCGATGATGCTTCCAGAATCTTGCAGGTCTTTCTTAAATTCGTTAATTACAAAAACACCTTTTTTTTTCTCTAATTTTAGAAAAAGATGGAAAATATTTAAGATTAATAAAAAATATTTTCAAGAATAATAGGTTTTTTTTGAAATTTTTAGACAAATAAGGATATTGAAGATAATCTAAAATAAAAAGAAAAATTATATATAATTATTCATAAATGATTTTTATTTTTTCTCTTTCGTTCCCCATTTTGATAATTTTATATAACGACGAAAGTTTCGTTCTCTTGC
>JAEOUI010000139.1 GCA_016839425.1 Promethearchaeota archaeon | reverse complement strand
GATCTCGCCATCCTAATGAGCGGAAGCGGAGAGACCGACCAAATCTTAAAATATACACACCAAGCAGGAGATGTTGGAATGAAACTTTTTACGATCACCTCTTTTAAAGAATCAAGCTTAGCCAGGAGGAACAAGTGGTACAGAAATTATGCGGGCAACCTCATCATCGAGGGGAGGCCTGAAATGCTTAGCTATTACAACAAGTCCATTCACAACATCGAAGACAAATTCTTCCCACAATTTGAATTGAATACTTATGTTACGCTTGAGGCCCTACTCGCAGCCATCACCAAGGAGAACAACATTACCGAAGACGACATGAAAAAGACGCATAGGGACAAGGAATTAGAGTAAAATTCTACATAAAGTTAGAAAATATCCCTTTTTATAATTTAAACTCGTGTTTGGATTCTAAAAGTTATTGTGATAATAGTTCACTTTTATGCCATACTAGTTTTTATTATGTCTTGATTTAGTTTAAATCAAAAAAATATTGATAGAAATATTCTTATGTGAATCGTGTAAGTAATAATCACGATAGAAAAAGTAATAGATAGAGGGTTACAATTTAGTTGAGACCAAACGGAGTGAAAAAAGAATGAGCGAAGATAAATTCATAATCGAAGAATTAGGAAAGATCACGGGAGTTACATTCAAATGGATCAATATGCCTAATTATACAATCGTTGGAAACTGGTTTATGAAAGATAAAGACGATCGCGTCATTGCGCTTAGCGTTGACCTTGCGGAATTGAGCTTAGACCAAGAAAAACAAATATTTTTTGGAGAAAGCCTTAGAAAGCTCGCATCAATAGAAAAATTCCTCTTGAGACTTCCAAAGAGTTCTGCATTTCCCGAATGGTTTGGAGCCTTGAAGAACATCAAGACTTTGATAATAAAACAGAGCCACCTGACCAAGCTTCCCGAAGTTTTAAGGGAATTTAAAAACCTCGAAGTGTTAAACTTGGAAGAAAACGATTTGGTAGTCCTGCCCGATTGGATTGCTGAACTTGAAAATATTACCGACCTTAATTTAAAGGACAACAAGTTCAGCCAAATACCTAATGTCGCAACAATGTCGTATTTGAAAAGACTGGAAATCGAAAGCCCAACGCCTTTATCAGATTTGACTGAGGAAACGCTGAATAGAATTTCGGAACTATTAAGAAAAGGTGTGGAAATTAATAGTTGGATGGTGAAAGCGCTTTTTGAGCTGAATGTGTCCCGAGCACAAGTAAATATACTTGCCAATATTAAAGACGAGTCAGGAAAAAATGTAGTTAGAGTCGATTCGATGGAATCGAGTGAGGATCAATACACAATCAATTGACAAAGAAGATTAAATTATTATAAATTCATCCACGCTAGAGTATGGGATGGTAAAATACGACAAATTGCCATAAATGAATACAACTTGGCAAACCTACCGGATGATTTTAGCAAGATTGAGAGTTTAGAATATCTCAGTCTAGGAAGAAATAAATTAAACGCTTTACCCGAAACTTTCGGCGCCTTGGTTAACCTCAAGGAGCTTAACTTGTCGGATAACGCTCTTTTGAGCTTACCAGACTCTTTTTCGGATTTGAAATCATTGATAAAACTAAATTTGAACAACAATCAGTTTGTCGAAATTCCCACGGAATTATGGGCGTTAAAAGAACTCACTGAATTAAAGATGGAAAATAATCCATTGACGAGCGAGGAAACCATCATTTCCCAAAAGGTACCCGACTTGATTCGAAAATATCTCCGAAAAAAGGCGACTATCAAGGTGTTCGTATCCCACGCAGTCGTAGATTTTGATAAATATCGCATTGCCGAACTATCAGAATTCTTAGAACGCCAAAAAGAGATCTCCCAGGTGTTTTTTTGCGAAGAAAATTTAGCAGGAAATATCGACCAGTGGATGTTAGACGCAGTACAAAAGTGCCATCTCGTGCTTTTTGTTGCCACGCACAAGTCAGTTTTTGAATCCCCAGATTGTGACAACGAACTCAAGCTGGCGGATAAGTTTTCAATTCCCGTGATCCCAATAAAGGGAGAGGATGTGGAATGGTCCGATCTTGCTGAAAAAAACCTTTCGAGGGAGTTGGGATTGGAGTTTGATAGAGATAACTTCGATGAGTTTTGCGAGAACCTGTATAAGTATGTCGAAAATGTAAAAAGAGAAATTAACTTGTTAGATAAGGAAGAAAGAAGATCAGGAGTTGTAGATGTCTATGAACGCTTTCGACTTATCATGGACGACAAGCTTAGAGAATTCGACAGGAAAATTGATAATAAATTGAAGGGAATCACCAAGGAATTTGACGAGAAAATAGGGGAACTCTCAAAAAAAATCGATTATCTGACATTTAAAAGCATGCAGGGAAGTTCTGACCTCCAAGAAAAGATATCAGACCTTAAAAAGCGATTTTTAAATCCCTAACCATTTCAATTATTTATTTTACTGGCTTTTTTTCTTATTTTTATTATGAGTTCTAGTTTCTTTAGAATCTAAGCAATTATATTTAAGATCTTTTGTCATGGAAAAAGCATCATGTAGATCTAAACCCCATAGTTTATATATAAAACAAGATTATTCATTTTTATATCAAAAAATTTAATTGGAAGTGAAATTCAAGCATGGAAATAAAAAAAAACGAGACTTTTATCGATGTGTTAACCAAGCAGGTTGGCAAAACCGTTGATGTCGTTCTAAAAACTGGACAAGTCATCAACTGTAAGGTTATATTAGTAGGTCAATTTTGCACGCATATTGAGAGGTTAGATTCGAAAAGTTTTTACGATACTATCATTCGTAATGAAGATATTGTAGCCATTGAAGTTAAAGTTCGATCTTAAATGATATTATTAGCACGGAATTTAGATATACTTTTATTTTTCATTTTTTTAATCGATTAATATAGTCATATTAAAGAAAATTTAAAAATGGAATAATCTCATTCAAATTAAGAGAAATGAGAAGGATTTCAGCCGATTTAATACGATTTTAGAAAATGAAAAAGAAAAATATCCTTGTTTCAATGAAATAATATTGAATTCAGGTAAATTATTAATTTTCTGGAAATCTAAAAAATCTAATTTTATTAAAATTGAAAACTAAAGAAAAATTAATATTGAAAAAAATTTTGTATGAGTTAATCATGGAAAAATTTTGGTGAATAAAACGAAATTCATAGATCTTTCAATCCCTATTATTAATCCAGAAGAACTTCTTTTTGATCCTCCTCTCACGCAACCTAAAATCAAATATAACGACCACCTTGAGGGAGGATTAGAAATGGCAGATGCGTTTCCCGAGTTGAACCCGGAAGAACACTTGCCAGACGGATGTGGATGGGCAACAGAAAAAATAACGCTTGGAACACATAGCGGAACACACATGGATGCCCCTTGGCATTTTGCACCGGTTCAAGATAAATGCATAGGCGAGCGTAAGGCGATGACAATCGATGAGTTTCCCTTAGAATGGGGAATAGGCCCTCTCGTGGTCTTGGATTGTACCGATTTAGAAGAAGGACATATTCTTACACCAGGCGAGATTGACGCGAGATTGAATGCCATAAATCATCAATTAAAAGAGGGGGATATCGTTTGCGTGCATACAAACGCTCAAAAGCATGTCGAATCCGGGGAATATCTCATGTATGGTGTGGGGATCGGAAAAGAAGCTACCTTGCATCTGATTAAAAAAGGCGTTCATGTTGTTGGCACGGACGCTTGGTCTTGGGACGCTCCTTTTTCCATCACGGCAGAGAAATGGGCAAAATCGATTAGGAATAATTGTCCAGATGCTTCGATCATCTGGGAGGGGCATTTCGCGGGACGAGAACTTGGATACTTCCAACTCGAAAAATTAACAAACTTGGATAAGGTCCCCGCCATTGGGGCCATTATTTACTGCTTTCCTATTAAAATTGCGAGAGCTGGTGCTGGATGGGTTCGAGCCGTTGCCACGATACCAGATTAGTATTTAAGAAAAAATTCTTATTTTCCGAGTAAAAATTAAATACTACACACTTTTTTTTCTTATAGAATGATAAAATCGAACAAAAAAATAGCACTAATTACAGATCGAGAGTTCGAGCGAAAACACATACCACCTTATCCCAGACCTTCCTTTTTTTCTAACGAGCATCCAATTAGAATTAAAGTCATCCTGGATTATTTGGAACAAAAAGGTGTTTTTGAAGACGATCGTATTGGGATAGAAAAACCAACAACTGTACCCGATAAAATCTTGATGTGTGCACATACTAAATACAACATTGAGACAATAAAACGATTATCTAATTTTGGGCACGGGATTTTGGGCGAAGAAGTTTTTATCACCAAGACAACTTTCGAACTCGCAAAAAAGGCCGTGGGCGGAGTTATCAAGGCGATGGAGCTCGTTCTAAACGAGGATGTTGAAAGATCTTTTGCACTGGTTCGCCCTCCTGGACATCACGCCACGAAAGAAAAGTCATCGGGATTGTGCATTTTTAACAATATAGCAACCGCCATCCTGCATTTCCGAAAAGAAAAAGGCTACGAGAAGAAAATTGCAATTATTGATATCGATGACCATTTTGGAGACGGCATCGCCCAATATTTTTACGAGGACCCAAATGTGCTCTACTGTTCGATTCACGAGTTCGAATTTGAAGAGGGAGATATTGGATTTATAAGCGAACTAGGGGATGGAGAAGGTCTTGGAACAAATGTGAATTTTCCCGTTCCCATGGGAATAGTCGACAGCGATTTTTTCGAGTTTACATCGTTAATTGAACCAATCTTGCAGCAGTTTCGACCAGATCTTATAATAGTAGCAGCAGGCTTTGATATGTATTGGAGCGATCCAGTGGGAAATTGCTTGCTTACGAGCAGGGCCTATTACGATTTTGCACTATGGATTTCGAAAATATCTACCGAAATCTGTGGAGGGCGCCTCGTGTTTGTATTAGAGGGAGGATACAGCTTGACGGGTCTCCCTATCTGCGTGTTTTCGGTCTTGAAAGCGTTATTAGGAGAAAAATACTATCAACCCGATTCCGAATTTATTGATTTTTCATTCCTATCAAAAAAGGACGAAGTAAAAAAGGTTAAAAATGTATTGAAAAATGAATTGAAGAGATATTGGGAGTTATAAAATTAAAAGAAAAGAAATATTAAGCGGAAAAAATTCAATATTATTTGTTTAGATTAGAGGGGCAAGTTTTAAAGCAAAAGTTTGGACATTTAAAAGAGCGTCCCGAGGACCCGCCGCAGGATTGATGTAACATATCAAGGCCCCTGTTCCCCCTATAGGAATGGGAGCAATTATCACGTGCCCCTTACCCGTGACATTCGTACCTATCTTTCTTTCTTCCGTGTTTTCCACGATCATGTACTTAATTCCTTGCAACGAGATACTCGTGATACCCTTTTGCCCGAGTTCTAACTTGAGGTTAAGTAATTCATTTATCGCTGTCAAATCATCTGAAAGGTTCCAATTCTCCGTCTGCGTGATTAATGATCCACCCTTTCCTATAATTGCCACACCTAGCACGTTTTCTTCTGCGTTTAGCAGGTCGTCAATGATGGTTTCAATATCTGACATTTCAATCCCAAACATTTTATTAGTATATTACCATTAATATAACACCAAACAAATTTAAATAATAACTTTTAAAAAATTCAAGTGTTGCAAATATGGTCATGCGATTATGGAAAAAAGCTTGGAAGATGAGCACGAGAGAAAAAAAAACTTTTACCGTGTTCGCCTTGCTTTACACATTTTTAACATTCACGACGAGCTTCATGCTGGAATTCGTGCTAACATCGCCCGACCCGCTCAATTCGGCCTTTTTTTACCCGTTAGTAGTAATTATCGTGGCGGCCCTCGCACTTACCCTTCTTTATGCGTGGTTAACGGTGCGCAGGAACCGCAAGGTCTGGGCCACGCTTAAATGCATAGGGTGGCGTAGCGGCGAGATCAGCTGGTTAATTCTCGGTTATATTTTTTTCACGACGATCATGGGGTTATTCATCACGGTGGAGTTCTGCCTGCACTGGGTCGCAATCATGGGCTACATTCATTCTGGATTTCCTGATGTGATAACCGAAGTCCGACCCCTCGTGTCGCTTCAGTCCGTTGGTTTCACGGTTGTAATATTTCTCGCGGTCCAATTCGTGGGCTACATTGCGGCAAGAGGCAGAATCACGAAAGTCAGGCCAATGCTAGCACTGAAACGAGTAGGAGAGTGAGGTGGTGGAATAAATGCCAGTAGATAGAGATACCATGATAGAAGTCACAGATGTGAATAAGGAGTACCGTCGAGCAGGCGCCATCATCCACGCGCTCGTTGATGTGAACCTCACAATAAAATCGGGAGATTTTGTGATGATTCAAGGTCCTACCGGTTGTGGAAAGTCAACCTTACTCAATGTTTTAAGCGGATTGGACCTTCCGGACAGTGGCAGGATTATTTTTGACGGAGAAAATATCGCTCGCGCCAAGGAAGACCGACTGTCGAAATTAAGGCGCCAAAAAATAGGTTTCGTCTTTCAAGACTACAACTTGATCAACACCCTTACCGCCATGGAAAACATTGAAGCCTTGCTCTGGCCAACCGTGCTCAGTTCTCGACAAATCGAAGATCGGGCCATTGCCGCCCTCAGGGATGTGAGTATGCTGGAAAGGAAGGACCATTACCCCGTGGAGATGTCGGGAGGTGAGAAACAGCGGGTTGCGCTTGCCAGGGCCATCGTGAGCAAGCCACGAGTTATCTTTGGAGACGAAGTTACGGGCAATCTCGACCCTGAAAGCGAGAGCATGATAATGGACCTGCTCAAGAAGATTAATGAGGAATACGAAACGACCATGGTCATCGTTACTCACCGCGAGAATGTGGCAAAATTCGGCAATGTTCGGGTGAAGATGGACAAGGGCAGGGTCGTCAGCGTGAAATAAACGAATCTAAGTCATTTTTTACTCTTTTTTTATTTTCAATTAATACTATCATCGATTATTCACAAAGCAACCATACGATTTTATAAAGTTCCACGCATTTCAGTTTTTATAGATAAAAATTAGATAAATAAAATGCCTGAAAAAGAGTTCAAGGTAAACGACTAGATCGCGCTCAAGCTGGAGGGCGAAAAGACATTCATTTATGTGGGTGGTAGCAAGTTCATTCAGTGCATTCGCCTTGTTCTTCAAATACATAAGGATTACATTCCAAAATACGATGAACTAGACTCGATCGATTCAGCTTCAGAAGTCTATAAAACCTTATTTAATAATCGCATTTTCGAAGGAGGCACGCACGATATAACTCCCCTTCAAGAATTTTGGGGGCATTGTTCTAACTTGGTGCGACGTAGTAAGCTTTATGATATATTCTCTAGCAGAGCCGCGGATTCAGGCCGCGAGTGGCAATCGTGCGGACTCAGGTTCAAAAGACCTGGGCTCTAAAGCATGCACGGTAATGTACTGAT